>JBILEP010000027.1:0-12577 GCA_044352045.1 Cyanobium sp.
CCCCCCTGCTGGAGCAGGCGAAGTTCAGCGCCATCTTCAGCAACAACCTCGATGAGTTCTTCATGGTGCGGGTGGCCTCGCTGAAGTCGCAGCTGGAGGCCGGGATCGCCACCCGCAGCGACGACGGACTCACCCCCCTCGAGCAACTGGAGGCGATCCAGGAACGGCTGCGGCCCCTGCTCGAACTGCAGCAGCATCACTATCGCTACGCCCTCAAGAGCCACCTGGCGGAATACGGCGTCTACCTGCTCGATTACCAGCGGCTGAACAAGCGGCAGAAGGCCTGGGCCGACACCTATTTCCGCACCTCCATCTTTCCGGTGCTGACGCCGCTGGCGGTGGATCCGGCCCACCCCTTTCCGTTCATGAGCAACCTCAGCCTGAACGTGGCGGCCCTGATCCGCGACCCTGACACCGGCCAGCAGCAGTTCGCGCGGGTGAAGGTGCCCCAGAAGGTCCTGCCGCGCTTCGTGCCGATCCCCAACGACCTCTGCGATCGCCATCCAAGGCCGGTGTTCACGGCGGTGCCGCTGGAGCAGCTGGTGGCCTTCAACCTGCAGCTGCTCTTCCCCGGCATGGTGATCGAAGGGCACTACTTCTTCCGCGTCACCCGCGACGCCGACCTGGAGCTGCGCGACCTCGAAGCGGACGACCTGATGGAGGCGCTGCAGGAGGGGCTGCGCAAACGGCGCATGGGGGGGGAGGTGGTGCGGCTGGAGGTGGCCGATGAGATGCCGGAGGAGGTGGTGCAGGTGCTGATGGAGGGGCTCGAGGTGGAGCCGGAAGACCTATACCGGATCAACGGGCCCCTCGGCCTCGACGACCTGATGAGCCTGCTGGCGATTCCCCTGCCCCAGCTCAAGGACACCCCCTGGAAGGGGCGCACGGTGCCGGTGCTCGCCCGGGCCCAGCGCAGCCAGCTGGAGGACGGCTCGATCAAGGAGGAGGAATTCGAGAGTATCTTCCGGGTGCTGCGGCGGGGCGATGTGCTGATGCACCACCCCTACGACCTGTTCGCCACCTCGGTGGAGGAATTTCTCAACCAGGCCGCCGATGATCCGCTGGTGCTGGCGATCAAGATGACGCTCTATCGCACCTCCAAGGATTCTCCCGTGGTAGCGGCCCTGATCCGCGCCGCCGAGAATGGCAAACAGGTGATGGCCCTGGTGGAGCTCAAGGCCCGCTTCGACGAGGACAACAACATCCAGTGGGCGCGCCAGCTGGAGCGCTCCGGCGTGCATGTGGTGTACGGCGTGCTGGGCCTGAAAACCCACACCAAGGTGGCCCTGGTGGTGCGGCGCGAGAAGGAGAAGCTGCGCAGCTACGCCCACATCGGCACGGGCAACTACAACTCCCGCACCTCGAATCTCTACACCGATCTCGGCCTGCTCACCGCCCGCGAAGAATTTGGCCAGGATCTGGTGGAGCTGTTCAACTACCTCACCGGCTTCTCCAAACAGCAGAGCTTCCGCAAGCTGCTGGTGGCACCAGTCACCCTGCGGCGGGGCATGGAAGCCCTGATCCGCCGCGAGATCGACCACGCCAAGGCGGGCCGGGGCGGCCACATCCGCGCCAAGATGAATGCGATGGTGGACCCGGCGATCATCGCCCTGCTCTACGAGGCTTCCCAGGCTGGGGTGAAGATCGAGTTGGTGATCCGCGGCATGTGCTCGCTGCGCCCCGGGCTGGCCGGGGTGAGTGAAACCATCACGGTGCTGAGCGTGATCGGCCGTTTCCTCGAGCATTCGCGCTTGTTCTGGTTCGCCAACGGCGGCGACGCAGAACTGTTCCTCGGCAGCGCCGATTGGATGCCGCGCAACCTCGATCGCCGCGTGGAGGCGGTGACCCCCGTCGAGGATCACCGCCTGCGCCGCCAACTGGAAATGCTGATGCAGCTCTACCTCGATGACACCACGGCCTGGGTGATGCACAGCGACGGCCAGTTCAGCCAGCGCCAGCCCGAGGGCGAGCCAGACTCGGCCCAAGCCGCCCTGATGGAACGCTGGCGGGGCGGCTTCCTCGGCGACGCCGCGCCAGGGAGCGCGGCCGGGTAGCCACCATCACCAAAGACCAGATTGAGGGGTGGCAATACAGGAAATCTTCGGGTTTCTAGCGGTTGCCGGCCGCCAGTAGTGCTACATTCCGGCCAAATTCATTCGGAGGCCTGGGGTGATGGGGACACCTCTGCATTCCGCTTCTCCCGGATCGGGCCCTACGGTCTTGTCTGGTGGGGAGCCCACGCTGTCCCGAGCGTCCAACACATTCGCGGCGGCCCAAAAGCTTGCCGCCCGCAACTCCGGCAGGGTGAGCGCCGATTCGATCGGCTGGTATCTGAGCACCATCGGCCGTGTGCCCTTGCTCACACCAGCTGAGGAGATCGAGTTGGCCCACCATGTGCAGAGCGGCAAGCGCCTGCAGGAGATTCCAGCCGAGCAGCGCACCGCCAAGCAGAACCGCCAGATCCGCATGGGCCAGCGGGCCCGCGACCGGATGATGGCGGCCAACCTGCGCTTGGTGGTGAGCGTGGCCAAGAAGTATCAGAACCAGGGCCTCGAACTTCTGGATCTGGTTCAGGAAGGGGCCATCGGTCTGGAACGGGCCGTCGACAAGTTTGATCCGGCCATGGGCTACAAATTCTCCACCTATGCCTACTGGTGGATCCGCCAGGGCATGACGCGCGCCATCGACAACAGCGCCCGCACGATCCGGCTGCCGATCCACATCAGCGAGAAGCTCTCGAAGATGCGTCGGGTCAGCCGCGAGCTCTCCCATCGACTCGGCCGCCAGCCGAACCGGCTGGAGCTGGCCCATGCCCTCGGCACCTCGCCGGAGGAGCTGGAGGAGCTGATCTCCCAGAGCGCCCCCTGCGCCTCCCTCGATGCCCATGCCCGCGGTGAGGAGGATCGCAGCACCTTGGGCGAGTTGATCGCCGACCCGGCGAGCAACGAGCACTTCGACTCGATGGATCGCCACCTGCAGAAAGAGCACCTGGGCACCTGGCTGTCCCAGCTGAACGAGCGGGAGCAGAAGATCCTCAAGCTGCGCTTCGGCCTGGAGGGGAGCGAACCGTTGACCCTGGCGGAGATCGGCCGCCAGATCAACGTGTCCCGCGAGCGGGTGCGCCAGCTCGAGGCCAAGGCGATCATGAAGCTGCGGCTGATGAGCAACCTGCAGCAAGCCGCCTGAGCGTGCCCCCGGCCCTTCCCACCGCTTGAGCCCCCAGCTCCTCGGCATCGCCGCCGTGATCGGCTGGCTCGCGGGTCTCAGCGGCCTGGCGCTTCTGGTGCGCAGCCGCTGGCCGCAGCAGCGGGAGTGGAGCCGCAAGGTGGTGCACATCGGCGCCGGTCTGGTGCTGCCGATCGCCTGGGGCTTCGATCTCAGCCCCTGGATCGCCGTGCCCGCCGCCGGGATGGTGACGCTGCTGGCCCTGCTCAACCACCGTCGGCGGATCCTGCCGGCGATCGAGGACATCGACCGTCCCAGCTATGGGACGGTCGGCTACGGCGCCTCGATCACCCTGCTGCTCCTGCTGGGCTGGCCGGCCCAGGCCGCGGCCGTCTGCGCGGGCGTGCTGGTGATGGCCTTCGGGGACGGCCTGGCCGGGCTGATCGGCCCGATCTGGCCCAGCCCGAGCTGGATGGTGCTGGGGCAGCGCCGCTCCCTGCTGGGCACCGGCGTGATGGGGGCCGCGAGCCTGGCCACCCTGGCGGCCCTGGCGGCCTTCTGCCGCTCCCAGGGACTGGCGGCGCCGGAGCTCGGGGCCCTGGCCCTGATCGCCGCCGTCGCCATGCTGGTGGAGCAGCTGGCGATCGGCGGCCTGGACAACCTCACGGTGCCGCTGGCGGTGGCGGCGCTTTGGCAGCGGCTGGCCTAGGCCCGCAGCAGGTCCTCGCAGCGGCGCTCCCAATCGCGCTGGGTGCCGAGGGCGGCCACGACGCGGCGGTCGGAGGGCTCCTCTCGCAGGCACAGCTGCCACTGGCGGATCAGATCGGCCCGCTCCATCCAGACATCGAGCACGGTGCGCTGGATCCCTTCCCGATCCCAGCTGCGCTGGCGAGCCGTGTCCAGGGCCCAGGCCAGCAACTCGTCGAGGGTGAAGGGACGGAAGCCGGCAAAGGCCAGACCCCGCCCCGGGCCCAACTCACCAGCGGATTCGCAACGCTGCTCGAGGTAAAACAGCTGCAAGGGATCGGAAAGACCGCAAAACTGCATCAGATAGGTCATGGCCTCGACCGCCCCGGATCGCAAGGAGGCTCAGAGTAGAAAGCATCTCCGCAGCGACTGTTCAGGAGGAACAGACTTTGCCGATCCGTCACGTGAGCGGGCTTCGTTGACACTCTGGCACTCGCATCTGGCGAGTGCCAACTAAGGCCAGCAGGCCGTTCAAACCACCGCCAGCTCTCGCTCCCGGGCCGTTCGCACCGCCGCCGCCAGCTCCTCAAGCAGGGCCAGGGTGGTGGGCAGATCGATGCAGGCGTCGGTGATGCTCTGGCCGTAGGTGAGCTGGCTGAGGTCGGTGGGGATCTTCTGGCTGCCGGCCACCAGATGGCTCTCGATCATCACGCCCATCACATGGCGGGACCCGGCGGCCACCTGGCCGGCGATCGAACGCAGCACGTCGGCCTGACGGCGATAGTCCTTGTTGGAATTGCCATGGCTGCAATCCACCATCAGCCGCGCCGGCAGCGCCTCCCGCGCCAGCTGGGCGGCAGCCGCCTCCACCGCCTCCGGTTCGTAATTGGGCCCGCCCTTGCCGCCGCGCAGCACCAGGTGGCCATCCGGATTGCCGGTGGTGCTCACGATCGCCGCATGCCCCTCGGCGTTGATGCCCAGGAAATGGTGGGGGCGGGCGGCGGCCTCCATGGCGTTGATCGCCGTGGTGGCGCTGCCGTCGGTGCCGTTCTTGAAGCCGATCGGCATCGACAGACCCGAGGCCATCTCGCGGTGGGTCTGGCTTTCGGTGGTGCGCGCGCCGATCGCCGTCCAGCTGATCAGGTCGGCGATGTACTGGGGCACCACCGGATCGAGCAGCTCGGTGGCCGCCGGCAGCTCCAGGGCGCCCAGGTGCAGCAACAGGGCGCGGGCGCGGCGCAGGCCGGTGTTGATGTCATAGCTGCCGTCGAGGTGGGGGTCGTTGATCAGGCCCTTCCAACCCACGGTGGTACGCGGCTTCTCGAAGTACACGCGCATCACCACCTCCAGCTCGTCGCGGTGGCGGCTGTGGGCGCGGGCGATGGCGTCGGCGTACTCCCGGGCGGCGTCGACATCGTGCACCGAGCAGGGCCCGACGATCACCAGCAGGCGGCGCTCACCGGCGTGGAGGATCGCTTTGATCCGCTCCCGCGCCTGCTGCACCGTGCGGGCGGCGACCTCGCTGATCGGCAGCTCCATGTGCAACACCGCCGGTGGCACCAGGGGCCGGGTCTCCACCACGTGGAGGTCGGAGGTGGGGATCATGAACCGACGGCGCGAGGCACGAACAGAAGATCCAGCCTAGAAGCCCCGCCGCCGGCCGACCGCCCTCAGAAGGGGATCGGCATCTCCGCGTCGGCGGGGGCGGGGGCGCAGGCCGCCACCCGCTGGGCCACCACCTGGCCGATCACCACGATCGCGGGCGAGCGCAGCCCCTCCTGGCGCACCCGCTCCGCCAGCTCGGCCAAGGGCGCCAGCAGCAGGTGCTGGCCGAGCACCGTGCCCTGCTGAATCACCGCCGCCGGGGTGTCGGGCGCCAGGCCACCGGCCAGCAGCTCGGCGCAGATCGCCGCCAGGTTGTGCAGACCCATGTAGATCACCAGGCCGTCGCTGCTGCGGGCCAGCCCGCGCCAGTCCACCCCGGGCCGGCCCTTGTCGATCTCCTCGTGGCCGGTCACGAAGGTGACGCTGGAGCCGGCGCGGCGGTGGGTGACCGGGATGCCGGCGTAGGCGGGGGCGGCGATGCCCGCCGTCACCCCCGGCACCACCTCCACCGGGATGCCCCGCGCCGCCAGGTGGGCCGCCTCCTCGCCACCGCGGCCGAACAGGAAGGGATCGCCCCCCTTGAGGCGCACGATCGTGCGGTGCCGGCCGGCCAGTTCCGCCAGAACGGCGTTGGTGCTCACCTGGGGCACGGAATGGTGGCCGCGCCGCTTGCCCACAAAGTGGCGCTCGCAGTGGGGGGGCACCAGCTCCAGCAGGGCGCGGGGCACCAGGGCGTCGTGCACCAGGGCGTCGCACTGGCGCAGCAGCCGGTGGGCCCGCAGGGTGAGCAGCTCGGGATCGCCCGGGCCCGCCCCCACCAGGTACACGGTGCCGGGGGTGGCCTCGCTCATGGCAGGGCCTCCAGGGCCGCCAGCAGGGCCGAGCGGAGCCGGGGGCGCTCCAGCAGCGGCGCGGCCGCGGCGGGGCCGAGACGCGGGGCCAGGGCCTCGGTGAGCCGGTTGGCCGCCAGGGCCAGGGGCAGAACGGGGCCGCGGATCGGCAGGGCCAGTTCCTCAGGATCCGCCGAACTGTATGGAGCGGCGAGCACATCCGCCGCGCAGAGGCGCCCCAGCTCCCGCAGGTGGCGCCGCGCCAGCGGCCCCTCCAGGGGGTGATGGAGCAACAGGGGCCGCCCGCCGCCGGCGGCCGTCGCCAAGGCCGCCGCCTCCGCCGCCAGGGCCTGCCGCCAGGCGGGCCAGGCCCCGAGGAAGGGCCAGCGCCGCAGCGGGCCGTCCCGGCGCAGGGCGGCGACGATCTCCGGCAGGTCGTGGCGCACGTGGCCGCCCGGCAGGAGCAGCAGGGGCACCACCCCCAGGGGCCGCGACCCGCGGGGCGGCGGCCCGGGATCGGGCTCGGTGAGGGCGCGCAGCGCCACCGGCGCGCCGCGGCGCCGCTCCAGCTCCGCCGCCAGCTGGCGCCATGCCGCCGGAACCACGCCCCCGGCGCGGCCGTGCACCACCAGCAGCAGGGGGGCAGCGGGGAGGGAGGCCAGCCGCCGCTCCAAGCGCTGGGCCAGCGCGGGATCCAGGGCGCGCTGCCGCAGGGGCAGCAGGTCGCGACGGGCGTCCGGCAGGCGAGCCAGGGCGTCGAGGGCGGCGGCGGCCAGGCCGGGATCGAGATCAAGCGCCACCTCCGCCAGCAGACGGCGCAGGGGCGCCCGGGGCCAGGCGCTGAGGCCGAGGATCAGGCCCTCCAGCGCGGCGGCCCGCAGCGGCGTGGACCGGGGGGCGCGCAGGGCGTCGCGAAGACGGAAAAAATCAGCCGGCTGGCGCTGATGGCCGAGCAGGGGCAGCAGGGCCAGCTGGCGCCGCGGCGCGGGGTCGGCCGCCAGCGCCTGGCGCAGCAGGCGGGCGAGGGCCACATCGCGGCGCCGCAGGATCCGCTCGGGCAGGCCGGGGTCGGCCGCGGGGGCGGCGAGCCACCAGCGCAGCAGGCGCTCGGCGGCGGGGGCATCGAGCCGCTCCGCCAGGGCCGCCAGCAGATCGGGCAGCGGCTCGAGCCGGCCGGTCTCGATCGCCGCCAGCCAGGGGTCGAGGGGAAAGGGGCGGGCGCGGCGCAGGGCCTGCAGGAAGGGCCAGCGGGCCGGCGCTCCTGGCGGCGGCAGGGCCGCGGGATCCGGCGGCGGTTCGGGGCCTGGGGAGGGGTCCAGGGGCGGGCGCGACCGGAGGGAATTCAGCATGGCAAGGGGAGCAGGGGCGGGAGAGGGGTAGCGGTCGATACGTTTCGTGTGGTTCGCCGGGGGCGCGGGGCCGGCGGCGCTAGCCCTGGAGGGCATCCCAGGAGTGGAGCGATGGCCAGCCATGCCTCGGTCGCGCCGAACAGCCCACCCTTCGCGGGCAGCTTCGCCGAACTGAAGGAGCGGCAGCTGCTGTTCCAGCTGGTGCGCCAGCTGGCCGCGGCCCAGTTCCAGCGGGGCGACCGGAGCGCCAGCGAGCGGCTCTGGCAGGAGGCCGCCGCCCTGGAGATCGACCCCGAGCGGGTCATCGCCCTGCTCTACGAAGCTGCTGACCTCAGCGACAACGAGGAGATGGAGCGAATCGACAGCGCCCATCGCTGCCCCCGCCGCGGCTGGGGCTGGCTCGGCCGCTTCGGCGCGCCGGAGGTCAGGAAGCCGGTTGGCGGCGCCTGGCACCGAACCTCTCCACGAGCAAGGCCTCAAGCACATCCGGCAGTTCGCTGAGCGGCACGCCCTTCTCCGCCAGTTCCGCCAGCCGCGGATCGGCATCCATCGACCCGCCGAGGTAGATCTTGGCCGCCTCCACCATGGTTCCGTCCTGGCGGGCCTTGGCCCCCATCAGGCCGATCTGGCCCAGGTAGGGCTGGCCGCAGGCGTTGGGGCAACCGGTCCAGTGGCTGCGCACGGCGTGGGGCAGTTCGAGGCGGCGCTCCAGCTCCTCCACCACCGCCTGGGCGGTGGTTTTGGTGGGGATCAGGGCGAAGCTGCAGTAGCGGTTGCCGGTGCAGCTCACCGCCTCCGCCAGCAGCGGCCCGGGGTTCACCGGAAAACGCTCCAACAGGGGTTCGACCAGCAGCTCGGCCACCCGCCCCTCGGGCACATCAGCGATCAGCACGTTCTGGCTCTCGCTCAGGCGCAGCTCACCACTGCCATAGGTGCGGGCCAGCCGGGCCAGCTCCGCCATGCTGGCGGCGTCGAGGCGGCCGAGGGGCACGTTCAGGCCCACCCAACAGAGGCCGGGCTGCTTCTGGGGGTGCACGCCGCAGATGTCGCGCGGGGCGCGGCGCACCAGGTGGCTGCCGTCGTGGGGGCGGGCGACGGCGGCGGGGCCCTCCAGGGCGGTCCAGGTTTCCAGCACCTGGGCGCGATACACCTCCAGGCCGAGGGCCTCGATCAGGTACATCACGCGGCTGCGGTTGCGCGCCGAGCGGTCGCCGTGGGCTTCGTAGTGGCGCAGCACCGCCAGGCTGAAGCCGCTGAGCTGATCGGGCCGCAGCCAGAGGCCCAGGGGAATGGCCAGCTCATTGCGCTGGGCGGAGAAGAAGCCCCCCACCATCACCGTGAAACCGAGCTCGCCGTCCCGCCGGGAGGGAAGGAAAGCCAGGTCGTTGTGGAGCAGGAAGCTATCCGGCGCGCCGCCGACGGCGACGTTGAACTTGCGGGGCAGGTTGCGGGGGCCACCCTCCCCCAGCAGGCGCTCCTGGATGGCCCGCACCAGCGGGCGGGTGTCGAGGAATTCCTCGGGGTCGAGGCCGGCCAGGGGATTGCCGGTGATGTTGCGGGGGTTGTCGTGGCCGGATTGGCGGCTGGTGAGACCCACCGCCTGGAGCTGGGCCAGCAGCGGCGCCATGTCTTCGAGCAGCAGGCCGCGCAGCTGCAGGTTCTGGCGGGTGGTGATGTCGGCGCTGCCGTGCTCGCCGCAGCGATCCACCAGATCGGCCAGGGGTTCGAGCTGCTCGGAGCGGATCACCCCGTTGGGGAGGCGCAGCCGCACCATGAAGCGACCGGGGGTGACGGGGCGGAAGAAGATCCCCAGCCACTTGAGGTGAAGCGTGAGGGTGTCCTCATCGAGCGACTCCCAGCCGGCGGCGGCGAGCTCCGCCAGGCGGGGCTCCAGATCGAGGCCGCAGAGGTTGGCCTTGGCCCGCTCCACCTTGCTGAGGGCCGGGCCAGAGGGCGGGGCGGAAGCGGCCGCAGGGCGAGGGGGCCCGTCGGTGGGGGAAGTCATGCTCACAGAGGCGAGGGTGGACTCCCCGGGGCCGAGGGGCCACAGGGATCAGGTCGCGAGACCACCAGTGCTCTCCTCCATAATTCGACCATCCGCCCTAGCGCCAACCTGTTGCCACCGCTACAGAATTCCAGCGAGCCGGAGGTGGAGGGGCTGCCGGAGCGGCGTCGGCGACGGCACGAGGCCCTCGGACCGCAGCGGGCGCGGTTCCGCGACCTGATCGCCAAGGTGGGCAGCGGGGAGCACACCAGCAGCGGCCTCAGCCGGGAGGAGGCGCGCGAAGCGATCGCGCTGATGCTCGCCGGCGAGGTGGACGCCGCCCAGGTGGGGGCGTTTCTGATCGCCCACCGCATCCGCCGGCCCTCGCCGACGGAACTGAGCGGCATGCTCGACGCCTACCGGGAGCTGGGCCCCAGCCTGCGCACCCCCGGCCGCCGGGCCCTCTGCTTCGGGGTGCCCTACGACGGCCGCAGCCGCACCGCGCCCCTGCTGCCCCTGCTGGCCCTCACCCTGGCGGCGGAGGGGCTGCCGGTGGTGCTGCACGGCGGCGACCCGATGCCCGTGAAGTACGGCGTCACCCTGGCGGAGCTTTTCGCCGCCCTGGGGATCGAATGGCGCGGCCTGGCGCTGGCGAGCGTGCAGCGCCGGCTCGACGACCACGGCCTGGCCCTCACCCACCAGCCCGACCACTTCCCGCAGGCGGAGGCGCTGGTGGCGGTGCGGGACGCCATCGGCAAGCGGCCGCCGGTGGCCAGCCTGGAGCTGATCTGGACCCCCCATCGGGGCGAACGGTTGCTGGTGAGCGGCTTTGTGCACCCACCCACCGAGAGCCGGGCCTGGGAGGCCCTGGGGGCGGCGGGGGAAAGCGATCTGCTGACGGTGAAGGGCCTGGAGGGCTCCACCGACCTGCCCACCACCCGGGCGGGCATCACGGCCCGGGTGCGCGAGGGCATGGTGGAGCGGATCCTGCTGCACCCCCGCGATCACGGCATCACGGCACCGGAAACCGCCTGGACGAGCCTCGACGACTGGCGGCAGAACGCCGAGGCGGCCCTGCGGGGGGAGGGAGCGCTGGCCGAAGCCCTCAGCTGGAATCTGGGGGCCTACCTCTGGTTCGCCGGCCGGCACGCCAGCCTGGCGGAGAGCCTGGATCGGGCGCGGGCGCTGCTGCTCGCCCGCAGCGGCGAACGGCTGCGCCGGGAGCTGGTCGGATGAGCACGCCCGCCAGCCAGCAGGTGTTCGGCTTCGAGGCCGATTTCGCCCGCGACCTGCGCTGCATTCCGATGGCGGTGCGCCGCAAGCTCGATCTGGCTGGGGTGAAGCTGAAGCTGATTCAGTGGCACGGGCTGAGCGCGCCGGAGCGCGAGCGCCTGCTCGCGTGGCCCGACGACGGGCCGGCGATCGCGGCGCTGCGGGATTGGCTGCTGGAGCGCAGCGCCAGCCTGCCGGGGGGACCGGCCAAGGCGATGGAGCCGGCCCGGGGCGCCGCCTGGCAGGGGGAGGGGGACTGGCCCGAGGCGGTGCTGCGCTCCTGCGCCGAGCTGGACCTGGCGGTGCGGACGGAGGGCTGGCGGGGGCTGGATGAGCTGCGGCGCTTCGCCCTGCTGAAGCTCAGCCATCCGGGCCATGAGCACCGCAACCTGCCGCGGGCCCTGGCGGAATTCGATCTGCTGGAGCCGCGGTAGCAACTGCAACAGTCCGCCACGGGGTGGTGGTGGTTAGTTATGGGCGTCGGCCAGCCTTGCGCGCCGATCCAGCTTTCCCGGTCGGCGCACTTCGTTGCGAAGCCCGATCGTTTGGGCCGCCTGCTCTCCCAGCGACCAGCCCCTCCAATTCCGTTCTGCTCAGCGCATTTGCTCCGTTGGCTTCTTTTCAGCGGGCTTAGTGATGCGGCTGAGCTGCATCCCCTCCATCCGTCTTTCTGTCCATGGCGTCCACCTCCCGTCGCAGATTCCTGATCACCGCCGCCAGCAGCGCGGTGGGCACCGCCCTGCTCGCCGCCTGCGGCGGCCGCCAGGGCAGCGCGCCCGAAGCCGGCAGCAGCAGCGGCGCCGCGGCCGGCGATACGGAGGTGAAAGGGGCCACCCTGGGCTTCATCGCGCTGACGGACAGCGCGCCGCTGATCATCGCCAAGGAGAAGGGCCTGTTCGCCAAGCACGGCATGCCCGACACCAAGGTGGTGAAGCAAACCTCCTGGGCCGTCACCCGCGACAACCTGGAGCTGGGCGGCGAGCGCGGCGGCATCGATGGCGCCCACATCCTCTCGCCGATGCCCCTGCTGCTGACGGCGGGCAAGATCAGCAAGAGCAAGCAGCCGGTGCCGATGTACACCCTGGCGCGGCTGAATCTGCAGGGGCAGGCCTACAGCGCTTCCAAGGATCTGCTCGATGAAAAGCTGACGATCGACAACAAGGCGGGCCTAGCCAAAGCCAGCCAGAGCCTGGGCCGCAAGCTCAAGGCGGCCGTCACCTTCCCCGGCGGCAACCACGACCTGTGGATGCGCTACTGGCTCTCAGCCAACGGCATCGACCCGAACAAAGATGCCGACCTCGTGGTGGTGCCGCCACCGCAAATGGTGGCCAACATGCAGACCGGCACCATGGATCTCTTCTGCGTGGGCGAGCCCTGGAACCAGCGGCTGGTGAATAAGAAACTGGGCTACACCGCGGCCCAGACGGGCGAATTCTGGAACAAGCACCCGGAGAAGGCCTTCTCGATGCGGGCCGACTGGGTGGACAAGCACCCGAAGGCTGCCCTGGCGCTGCTGATGGCGGTGCAGGAAGCGCAGATCTGGTGCCAGGACCCCGCCAATCTGGACGAGATGTGTGAAATCCTCTCCAAGGACAAGTACATCAAGGCCAAGGTGGAAGACATCAAGCCGCGCCTGGCCGGCGATGTGG
The DNA here is from genome assembly GCA_044352045.1 of Cyanobium sp. Taxonomy (GTDB): domain Bacteria; phylum Cyanobacteriota; class Cyanobacteriia; order PCC-6307; family Cyanobiaceae; genus Cyanobium. Next base: position 12,542 of record JBILEP010000027.1, read on the forward strand.
ATTACGGCGACGGCCGCAAGGTCACGAACAGCCCCT
>JBILEP010000252.1:0-3674 GCA_044352045.1 Cyanobium sp.
CGTGAGATCCACGCTCACCGCCGCGGCCTTGGCCCGCTGGCGCTGCTCCTCCATCGCCGCCTCGAAGCCCGCCAGGTCCACCGTGAGGCCTTGCTCCTCGGCGATCTCCTCGGTGAGCTCAAGCGGGAAGCCGTAGGTGTCGTACAGCTCAAACGCCTGGGCGCCGCTGATCCGTTCGGGCTTCGCCGCCAGCACGTCGGCCAGCAGCTTCTCGCCCCGCTCCAGGGTTTCCAGGAAGCGGGCCTCCTCCCGTTCCAGCTCCGCCAGGATCGCGGCGCGCCGCTCCCGCAGCCGCGGGTGCACGTCTGCCATCAGGGCGATCGCCGCCTCGCCCAGCTCCACCAGAAATGGCCGCTCGATCCCCAGCCGGCGGCCGTGGCGCACCACCCGCCGCAGCAGCCGGCGCAGGATGTAGCCCCGACCCAGGTTGCTGGCCGTCACGCCATCACCGATCAGCTGCACCACGGCGCGGCCGTGGTCGCCGATCACCTTCAGCGAGGTTTTTCCCTTTTCATCAAGCTGCGGATAGGCCACGCCCGCCAGGGCGGCGGCGGTTTCGATCAGCGGATAGATCAGATCGGTTTCGTAGTTATTCGCCACCCCCTGCAGGATCTGGGCCATGCGCTCCAGGCCCATGCCGGTGTCGATGTTGCGATTCGCCAGCGGCGTGAGTGTGCCCTCAGCGTCGCGGTTGTACTGCATGAACACCAGGTTGTAGAACTCGATGAAGCGGCTGTCATCCTCCAGATCGATGCCCTCATCGCCCAATTCCGGTTTGAAGTCGTAGTAGATCTCCGAGCAGGGGCCGCAGGGGCCGGTGGGGCCGGAGGCCCAGAAGTTGTCGGCCTCATCCATGCGCACGATCCGCTTCGGGTTCACGCCCACTTCGTCGCGCCAGATCGCTTCGGCTTCGTCGTCCTCCCGGAACACGCTCACCACCAGATGGGCCGGGCTGAGGCCGAACACCTCGGTGCTCAGCTGCCAGGCCCAGGCGATCGCCTCGGCCTTGAAATAATCCCCGAACGAGAAATTGCCGAGCATCTCGAAATAGGTGTGGTGCCGCGCCGTGCGGCCCACGTTCTCGATGTCGTTGGTGCGGATGCACTTCTGGCTGCTGGTGGCCCGCGCCGCCGGCCGCTCCGCCTGGCCCAGAAACACCGGTTTGAAGGGCAACATGCCGGCGATCGTCAGCAGCACCGTCGGGTCGTCGGGCACCAGGGAGGCGCTGGCCATGCGCCGGTGGCCCAGGCCTTCGTAGAAGCGCAGGAACGCCTCGCGGATCTCGGCGCCGGAGCGGGGGCGGGGGCCGGAGGGGCTGGCGGCGGTCATGACGGCGGGAGCGGCCGGGGCGGCAGGCCCATGTTCCCACCGGGGCCGGCGCTGGCGGTGAACACCTCGATCTCCCCCAACCCCTTCACGGCCTGCGGGCCGAGGCTGCGCAGCGCGATCGCGCCGCAGCCCGCCAGCAGCTGCGCCGTGGCGCCATCCAGGCAGATCGGCGCCGCCAGCGAGCGGGTGAGCCCCTCCATCCGGCTCGCCCGGTTCACCGTGTCGCCGATCACTGTGAACTCCAGCCGCTGGGGGCTGCCGATCTGACCCGCCACCACCGGCCCGCTGGCCAGGCCGACACCGCTGGCCAGCGGCTCCTCCTGCTCCCCCTCCTTCGCCCACTCCTCGTTGAGCTGCGCCAGCCGTTCCCCCATCGCCAGGGCGCAGCGCGCCGCCGCCTCCGCCTCCTGCCGCGGCCCCCGCCCCAGCGGCGAGCCGAACACCGCCATCACCGCGTCGCCGATGAACTTGTCGATCGTGCCGCCATGGGCGCTGATCACCTCCACCATCGCCCCCAGGTAGACATTGAGCTGGCGCACATGCCGCTCGCTCTCGCCGGCGACGCTGCGGCGACGCGTCAGGTCGGTGAAGCCCTTCAGATCGGAGAACAGCACCGTCACCTCCAGCACCCGGCCGCGCAGGATGCCCCGCGCCGATTCCGGGTCGGACAGGATCTCCGCCACCACGCTGGGGGCCACGTAGCGCTCGAAGGTCTGGCGCAGCCGGCGGCGCTCCCGGCCCTCCAGCAGGTAAGCGTTGCCGCCATGGAGCAGGGCGAGCAGCAGCAGGCCGCTGGCGGGCGCCAGCAGGGGAATCCAGCGATGGGCCAGCTGCAAGGCCAGCACCGCGGCCAGCAGCTGCAGCGCCAGGGCCACCCCCACCACCCCCAGCCGCCAGGCCAGGGGGCGGCGCGCCAGGGCCAGGCCGCCGGCCACCAGCAGAGGCAGCAGCGCCGCCAGGGCGCGGCGCGGCGGGGCTTCCGGCCAGGGCAGCAGGCCGTCGCCCTGCAGGGAGTTGGCGGTGGCGGTGGCCAGCAGTTCCAGGCCGGAGAGGGGCCCGAAGGCGGTGGCGTGCCGCCCCCCCTCCAGCGGACCGAGCACCACCACGGCGTTCTGGAGGCGCGGTCGCAGCGGCTGGGTCCGCCAGCGCTGGAGATCGAGCACCTCCCAGGCGGGCAGCCGGCTGAAGCTGCCCTCCGGTCCGTAGACATTCAGGCCGGCGCGGGCATCCGCCTGGCGGGATCGCCAGCCGGCCAGCCGCAGCAGGGTGGTGGACAGGGCCGGCGGGCTCTCCACCCCCTGGGCCCGCAACAGACCGCTGGCATAGGCCTCGGGATGGCGCAGGGGCTCACCGGGCACAGGCGCCAGGGCATTGCTCAGCCCCACCGCCACCCGCCCGCCGATCGCCGGCAGGAACAGCTCCGGCAACACCAGGGTGAGGCCGCCGGCGCCGCGGGAGTCCTCCGGCTCCAGCATCTCGGCGGCAAGGGCCACCCGACCCCGGGCGCCGGCCAGGAAACGGCTGAAGGCCTCGTCGTCCGCCGAGCCCTCGGCGCTGGGGCCCTCAAACACCACGTTGATCGCCACCGCCCGGGCTCCGGCCGCCAGCAGCCGGCGACTCAGCTCCCCATAGGCCGCCCGCGGCCAGGGCAGGGTGTCGGTGCCGCGGGTCCAGGCCGGCTGGTTGGGGCTGCGGGAAAACCAGGCCGCCTGCTGCAGGGTGGCGTCGTCGATCGGCACCACCAGCACCGCCGACGGAGGCCGGCGCGGGCCGCGCCAGAGCAGCAACTGCTGCTCCAGGTTCCGCTCCCACACCCGCCAGCGCGGCCCCGGCCAACCGGCGGTGCCGCCCATCCACAGGCTGATGGCGGCGGTCAGGGCCGCCAGAACCACGGTGCGGCCTGGGCGCAGGGAGGGGAGGGCCATTCAGGGCACGGGCAGGCGCTCAGAAGATGCCGAAGCGGGGGAAGGAGGGCAGCGAGGGCAGGGAGGGCATGGTCGGCACCACGGGCAGCGACACGCCAGGGACGGTGGAGCGGATGTAGCTCTCCAGCGCCGCGAAACCGGGCAGGGGGCTGCGGAAGCCGCTGAACAGCGGGCCGCTGAGGATGGCGTTGTAGTCGCCGGAGCTGAGGCGCAGCAGGGTGAGAATCACCCCCTCAGCCGAGAGCTTCACCTTCTGGCCCGCCTCCACCGACGTGGCGGGCTTGCCGGTGGGCTCGCCGTCCTGGAGCGGCTCCACGTCCACGCTGCCCTCCAGCACCGAGAGCTCGGCCGTGCCGTCCTCCTGCACGTCGATCAGGTAGTTGGTGCCGCGCACGCTGAGGCGGGCGGAACGGGTGCAGC
>JBILEP010000253.1:0-3666 GCA_044352045.1 Cyanobium sp.
GAGAAGGGGCTCTCCCTCCTGGCGTACCACTTTCTCGGTGGCTTGCTGGCCCACGCCCCGGCCCTCTGCGCCCTCACCAATCCGGTGCCCTCCAGCTACCGGCGCCTGGCGCGCGCCCACACCAGTTCCGGCGCCACCTGGTCGCCGGCCTGGATCAGCTACGGCGGCAACAACCGCACCCACATGGTGCGCATTCCGGACGACCAGCGGCTGGAGCTGCGGCTGGCCGACGGGGCCGCCAACCCCTATCTGCTGCCGGCGGCGGTGCTGGCGGCCGGCCTCGACGGCGTGGAGCGCGAACTCTCGCCGGGCCCCCGCGATGACAGCGACACCTTCGCCACGCCCCCCGATCCCAGCCGGGCGCGGCCGTTGCCCGCCAGTCTGGCCGAGGCGCAGGAAGCCTTCCGCCAGGACGCGATGCTCCGCACGGCTCTGGGGGAACCCTTCTGCCAGGCCTGGGATGCCCTGGCCGACAGCCGCGGCGACGATTGAGCGCGTCTGGGTCGGGAATCAGCGCTGGGCAGAGCCCCTAGGCTTCGCCGAACGACACCTGGCCGATGGGCGCGGTCGCCTTCGAACTGCTTGCGATCCTGCTGCTGATCATCGCCAACGGGGTGTTCTCCGGTGCTGAGATCGCCGTGGTCTCCTCCCGCCGCGTGCGCCTGGAGCAGCAGGCCGAGAAGGGCGACCGCCGGGCCCGTGCGGCCCTGAACCTGGCCCGCGATCCCAACGATTTCCTCTCCACCGTCCAGATCGGCATCACCCTGATCGGCATCCTCAGCGGTGCCGTCGGCGGCGCCACCCTGGCGGGCCGGCTCAGGCCGCTGCTCGAGGCCGTGCCGCTGCTGCGGCCCTGGAGCGAGGCCCTCAGCCTTTTCGCCGTGGTGGCGCTGATCACCTATCTCTCCCTGGTGATCGGCGAACTGGTGCCCAAACGCATCGCCCTCAGCGACCCGGAGCGGGTGGCCTGCGCCCTGGCCCGTCCGATGCGCGGCCTTGCCCGTGTTTCCGCGCCCTTGGTGCACCTGCTGGGTCTCTCCACCGACGGGCTGCTGCGGCTGCTCGGCGTCCGTCCCTCCGGCGAGCCGGAGATCACCGAGGAGGAGATCAAGGCCCTGATCCGCCAGGGGGCCCAGACGGGGGTGTTCGAGGAGGCGGAACACGAGATCGTGCAGCGGGTGCTGCGCCTGGCCGACCGATCGATCCAGGCCACGATGACCCCCCGCCCTGAGATCGACTGGCTCGACATCGAGGCGACCGAGGAGCAGAACCTGCGCACGATCCTGGAGGGCAACCATTCCCGCTTCCCGGTGGGGCGCGGCAGCCTCGATGCCTGCCTGGGGGTGATCCGCGGCCGGGCCTTCCTGGCGGCCCGCCTCGAGGGCCGGGCGGTGGATCTGGAGGCCCTGCTGCAGCCCCCCCTATTCGTGGCCGAGAACGCCCGCGCCCTGGCGGTGATCGAGCAGTTCAAGCAGACGGGCGTGCACATCGCCCTGGTGACCGACGAGTACGGCGGCATCGAGGGGCTGGTCACCCTCAACGACCTGATGGAGGCGATCGTCGGCGAGCTGCCCTCCGCGGAGGATGAGGAGGACCCGATGGTGATCGTGCGGGAGGACGGCTCCTGGCTTCTGGATGGCGCCTTGACCATCGGCGCGTTCATGGAATTGGCGGGGCGGGCCGACTGGTCGGAGGCGCAGACCGGAGGCTTCCACACCCTCGGCGGCTTCGCCATGCACCGCCTCGGGCGCATCCCCCGGGCCGGCGAGCGCTTCGCCTGCGATGGTCTGTCCTTTGAGATCGTCGACATGGATGGCAACCGGGTCGACAAGCTGCTGGTGCGACCTGAGCCCCAGGGCGAGCCCAGCGACTGATGTCCGGGCACCACCATCAGCGGCGCCGGCGCCGGGGAATCGGCATACCATCACCCCGAGACTCCTGGCGCCCTGCCGCGCCTGCCCCCATGCTCGTCGGTGAGGTGTTCCTGGAAACGATGGCCACCGGGATCATCACCCAGGAGGAGATCGACTGGCTCACGACCCAGCAGGGCAGCTTCAACCGGGAGGAGGAGGCCAAGGCCCTCCAGATCGGCCGCCTGCTTGATGCCGGTGAGATTCAGATCGGCTGCCGGCTGCTAGGCAAGGCGCCGGCCTGAAGGGCGCCGGCGCAGCTGGAGCCTGCGCCGGCGGTGCAGCCGAAGCAATGGCTGGCCGTGAGGATCGGCGTGCCGGCGGGATCCCAGCGGAGCAGGTCGCGCAGGTGGGGATGGCTGCCCGGAGCCAGGCCGAGCTGCAGTTGCTGGTTGAAGTCGCAGTCATGGAGCCAGCCCTGCCAGTCGACGCTGATCAGGCTGCGGCACATCACCGCCGCCAGGTTGTCGTCCCGGTGGGCGGCCCGCAGGCTGTCGCGGTAGCTCTCGAGTTCGCCGCTGCGGGCGAGCGCCGCCGCGAAGCGTTGGATCGGCATGTTGGCCAGGGCGAACAGGCTGTTGAAGCGGATGCCATAGCGCTCCGCCAGCTCGCGGCGATAGTCGGCCTCCAGGGCCGCCTGGGGTGGCGGCAGGCGGGGGCCCTGGGGGTTGTAGACGAGGTGCAGCTCCAGGCCGCTGCCCGGCTGGCCGTAGCCGAGGGCGTTGAGCCGCCGCAGGCCGGCGAGGCTGGCGGCGAACACCCCGTCGCCCCGCTGACGGTCGACGTTGTCCTCCAGATAGCAGGGCAGGGAGGCCACCACCTCCACCGCCTCACCGACCAGGAATTCCGCCAGATCCTCCTGGCCCGGCTCCGAGAGGATCGTGAGGTTGCAGCGATCGATCACCCGCGCCCCCTGGGCGCGGGCCTGGCGCACCAGGGCACGGAAGCCGGGATGAAGCTCCGGGGCGCCGCCGGTGATGTCCAGGCAGCTCAGGCCGCGGGCCTGCAGCACCGGCACGATCAGGGCCAGGGTCTCGGCGTCCATCTGCTCGGTGCGGGTCGGCCCCGCGTTGACATGGCAGTGGCTGCAGCTCTGGTTGCAGCGGTAGCCCAGGTTCACCTGCAGGGTTGTGAGGGTGTCGCGGCGCAGCGGCGGGAACGCGGCGGGGGCGGCAGGGGTCAGAACTGGGGCGGTCATCAGCAGAGACTAAGAATCCGACGCGGGTTCCAGGGCCGACTAGAACGCCAGAAGTGAGCCCGGTTCCCCCAATGAGCGCAGACCTGCTCGTGATCACCGCAAGCAACGGGGAAAACCTCCGCTTGGCGGAGCGTTTCGCGGTCCATGGACGCGGGCGGGGTTTGGAAACGGAGTTGCTGGATCTGACGGAACTCCCCCTGCCCCTCTACAACCCCCGATTCCACGCCAGCGACGGCATTCCGGTGGCCGTGGGCGATCTGCACCGCCGCTTGGCGGCGGCTCCCCGCTGGCTGATCTGCGCGCCGGAGTACAACGGCTCGATTCCGCCGGTGCTCACCAGCGCCATCGCCTGGTTGTCCGTGCAGGGGGACGACTTCCGCACGCTGTTCAACGGCCGACCGATCGCCATCGCCAGCCACTCCGGTGGCGGCGGCCTTGAGGCGCTCGCCGCCCTGCGCATTCAGCTGGCCCACCTGGGCGCCCACGTGGTGGGCCGCCAGCTGGTGGCCACCAGGGCCCGCCCGGCGCAGGACGCCAGCCTTGAAGATCTGGTGGCCC
>JBILEP010000317.1:0-2971 GCA_044352045.1 Cyanobium sp.
GTTCTCGGCGTCCCGCAGCGCGAAGCGATCCACCTCCTGCCAGGTGGCGGCCACCCCGGAGGTTTCGCCCTCGGCCCTGGCATAGACGCCGAGCCAGAGGGACTTGACATCGAGATGGGGAATCAGGGCGTCGCAGATCAGCGCACAGGATTCGGCCCCGGCGTCCCTGGCCCCGGGGAGCATCCCGTCGAGGGGCATCTGCTCGAGGGCGATCGGCAGTTCCGGCGCGACGCGGTAGAGGCGCAGGGCGGAGCCGCCGGTGACCCCCTGGCGCTGGGCCTGCTGGAGGCGTTCCCAGTCGGCGGGGCCGTCGGGAAGGTCCGCCTCACGGGCGAGGACAAACGCGAGTGCCTGCTTCATGGTGAGTTCGCCTGGGGGCACGGTAGGCGGCCAGCGGAGCCTTGCTAGGAAGTAGGGAGTTGATTTCTTTCGATGCCCACCGCCTTGCGTGGTTCCCGCCCCATCGGGCGCTCCGTGCGATCCCTCGCCCTTGGTGCCATCAGCGGAGTCCTGCTGGGGAGCGGCGCCCTGGCCCAGGAGAGCGCCCCCACGGCCACCACCGCCTGCCCGCTGCCGGCCAATGTGGCCGTCACCTTTCTGGAGTCGAAGTGCACCCGGGTGGTGCTGAGCCAACCCACCACTTTCTATCGCTATTTCAGCGGCGATAACAATCGCTACGGCCGCTTCCTCACCACCGATCGCTTCAGCGTCAACACCGATGTGATCCGCTCGCTGGCCCTCCACCAGGACTGGGGCAACAAGGCGATCCGCAGCCTCGCCGTTACGGTGCCGGCCGGCACGGCGGTGTACCAGGGGGTGGTGGCGCCCCAGACCCCCTCGGCCTGCTACCCGGGGGGTGGTCAGCAGACCTTCATCGAGAATTCCAAAGATCCGCAGATCACCTGGGTGGAAGGCCCGCCCCTCACCGAGAAACCGTTCACCTGCCCCTGAGCCGTCATGGATGCCCGCAACACTGAATTTCTCGGCCTGATCGACCGGGCGGTGGCCGCTGCCGGCGCCGATGCCAGCCAGGGTCCGAAGCTGCTGGCCGCGCTGCAATCGCTGCGCGGCCAGATCGAATCCGGCTCGCTGGAACCCTCCCGTGGGGTGGTCACCCTCGGACTGGCCCGGCACGTGGCCGACACGGCCGGATCGCTGGACTCGCCGCTGCTTCAGGCGGTGGGGGATCTGGAGCGTTTTTACCAAGAGCGCTACCAGGAGTAGGCGCGAAGTCGTCCACCCTGTTCTTGGCTGCAGGTCGTCGATCACCGCCGAATCGCCACTGGCGTCGGAGACGGCCAAGGGCACGATCTGGATGGGTCCCCCGGATTGTGGCCACCCGGATTGTGGCCAGAAAAATGACTTCTGGCCGTCCTTGACAGCCAGCGGCTGGCAGCGCGAGCGAACAGAGCTAGCTTGAATCAAGCTCTCCAGGCAATCATGACGCTTTACGGCAGCAGCAAGGCCAGCTCAGATGTGATGCTGCAGGCGTTCTGCTGGGACATCACGATCAAGGGGGAGCGGGGCAAGCTGTATGCCCATCTGCAATCGCTGATTGGCGATTTCGCCGCCGCCGGCATCACCCTGCTCTGGCTGCCGCCGCCGAGCAAATCGAGATACCAACATTACATGGGCTACACGCCGATGGATTTTTATGATGTCGGCGAATTTAAGCAATGGATCCAGGAGTGGCCGGTGGATGGCCAGGATTACTGGGAGGAGAGCAAGGGCGCTGAAACCCTTTTTGGCACCAGGGCTGAGCTGGAGTCGCTGATCAGCCAAGCCCATGGCCATGGCCTGAAGGTGATCGCTGATATCGTGATCAATCACCGTGAGGCGCAACAGCGCAACCTCCAGGCAGAAAAGATTTGCTGGAAAGGCGATCAGTATCAGATTGCCAGCACGAAAATGGCCTGGGGTTATCAGCAGGCGGATCCTCCAGAAATCGTGGCGGGCAGCGGCGGCGGCGGTCGCGATGATGGGCAATCAGGGTTTGCGCCGAATATTGCCCATACCGAAGCGGTGGTTCGCGCTGAACTGAAGGAGTGGTTGTCCTGGCTGCAAAGCGAGATCGGCTTTGATGGCTGGCGTTACGACATGGTGAAAGGTTATGCGCCACAGCATCTTGCCGAATACAACTACCACACCAAGCCCTATCTCTCCGTTGGTGAGTACTGGGATAACAACACGCAGTTGATTTACGATTGGATCGACCAGAGTGACGCTTTCCAGGTCGACCAGAAGTCGATGGCCTTCGACTTCCCGTTGCAATCGCACCTGCGAAACATCTTCTGGGGTGATCAGCCTTTTGATCAGCTGGGATTATGGAAGTACAGCAATGTCAGCATCGCCGGTGGCTGGCCTGCCAAGGCGGTAACCTTCCTCGACAACCACGACACGAAAAGGCAGGCCTACGCCGATTTCCCGCTCGATCACAAGCGCCTGCTGCAGGGTTACGCGTTTCTGCTCACCCATCCCGGCATCCCCTGCCTCTACTGGGAGCATCTCTATGCCGTTGGCTCCCGTGCCCACAAGGGCATCATGGCGCTGTGCCGTCTGCGCAGCGAGCAGAAGATCACCAATCATTCCCACGTGCAGGTGTTGCAGGCCGGCCATGATTGCTATGCCGCCAGGATTGATGGCTCAACGATCGTCAAGCTCGGCGACAGCTTCTGGAATCCCTCCTCCATCCCTGGCAGCTGGTCGTTGAAGCTGTCGGGCGAAGGCTGGGCAATCTGGGCTGCCGCCTGACCCCCCCGGGCTGGCTAGCCTGGCGCCATGGGTCTGATCCGCGGCTGCGTCTCCCTCAGCAACCCCACCCGGCCGGATCTGGCGCCGCTGGAGGTGTCAGCCCTGGCGGACAGCGGGGCGGTGTCAGGCGACAGCGAAAACTGGTCCGGAGGCGACACGAAAACTGGTCCACCCCGTGGAGCACGACAGCAAAGCGAGCGAACGGCGTGGAGGGGCGCCA
>JBILEP010000254.1:0-3656 GCA_044352045.1 Cyanobium sp.
GATCTATGGCTCCGGTCAGTTCCTCTGCGAGGACTATTACGTGGCTAACAAGCTGCTCAAGGGTGCCCTGGGCAGCAACAACTTCGATGCCAATTCGCGGCTGTGCATGAGCTCGGCCGTCGCCGGCTACGCCCGCAGCCTCGGCAGCGACGGCCCGCCCTGCTGCTACGACGATCTGGATGCGGCCGCGCTGGTGCTGCTGATCGGCACCAACACCGCCGAGTGCCATCCGGTGCTGTTCCAGCGGCTGCTCAAACGCAAGCGCAAGGTGGGTGAGGCGCTGCGGCTGGTGGTGGTGGACCCCCGCGCCACCGCCACCAGCGACGCGGCCGATCTGCACCTGGCGATCCGCCCGGGCAGCGACCTGGCCCTGCTCTGCGGCCTCGGCCACCTGCTGCTGGCGGAAGGGGGAATCGACGCGGCGTTCCTGGCGGCCCACACCGAAGGCTTCCAGGAGCTGGCAGCCCTCTGGAGCGCCTGGACGCCGCCGAAGGTGAGCGCTCTCTGCGGCATCAACGAGGGCTCCCTGCGCCAGCTGGCCGCCTGGTGGCACGCCAGCCCGGCGGTGCTCAGTCTCTGGTCGATGGGGGTGAACCAGAGCCGGGAGGGCAGCGCCACGGTGAGCGGCCTCTGCAATCTGCACTTGGTGAGCGGCCAGATCGGCCGCCCCGGCGCCGGACCCTTCTCCCTCACCGGCCAGCCCAACGCCATGGGCGGCCGGGAGGTGGGCGGTCTGTCCCAGCTGCTGCCGGGCTACCGCACGGTGCGCGACCCGGAGCATCGCGCCACGGTGGAGCGCGCCTGGGGCTTCCCCGCCGGTTCGATCGCCGCCGCTCCCGGCCTGAACGTGTGGGAGCAGATCGAGGCGATGGAGCGGGACGGCCTGGATCTCTGGTGGGTGGCGGCCACCAACCCGCTGGTGAGCCTGCCGTCGCTGGATCGGGTGCGTGCCGCGGTGGCCCGCTGCCCGCTGGTGGTGCTCACGGAGGCCTACGCCGGCACCGAAACCGAAGCCGTGGCCCACCTGCTGCTGCCCGCCGCCCAGTGGAGCGAGAAGGCGGGGGTGATGGTGAACTCTGAGCGGCGCGTCACCCTCTGCCCGGCCTTCCGCCCGGCACCGGGCGAGGCGAGGCCCGACTGGGCGATCTTCGCGGAGCTGGGGCGGCGCCTGGGTTTTGAGAGCCAGTTCGGCTGGCCGGATGCGGCGGCGGTGTACGGCGAATACGCGGCCCTCACCGCCGGCCGCCTGTGCGACAGCAGCGGCCTCAGCCATGCCCTGCTCGCCGCCCACGGTCCCCAGCAATGGCCGTTCCCCGCCGGCACCGCCCCCGGCGGCGGCCAGGCGCGCCTCTATGGCGAGGCCGAGCCCTTCCCAGGGGCACCGGCCGGCCACCGCTTCCCCACCACCAACGGCCGGGCGCGCCTCTGGGCCGATCCGCCCCTCGGCCTGGCCGAACCCCCCGACGACACCTTTCCCCTGGTGCTCACCGTCGGCCGCTACCTGGGCCACTGGCACACCATGACCCGCACCGGCCATGTGGAGCGGATGGCCAAGCAGCATCCCGGCCCCCGCCTGGAGGTGCACCCCACCGACGCCGAAGCCGCCGGCCTGGTGGAGGGCGCCTCCGCCCTGGTGCGCTCCCGCCGCGGCGCCGTGACGGTGCCGGTGCACTGCAGCGAGCGCATCCGGGCGGGCACGGTGTTTCTGCCGATGCACTGGGGCGCGTCCCAGGGGGAGCTGGCCTGTGAGGCCAACCGGCTGATGCATGAGCTGGGCTGTCCGCTCTCCGGCCAGCCGGAGCTCAAGGGGGCGGCGGTGCGGTTGGAGGCGGCTGAGTAGACAATGGTCCTGAGCCTGGCCAGCGCGTGCCCCATCCAGCCGCTACGCATCTCCGCCCAACCCTGGCCGTCGTGCTGGCCGTTGTTGTGCTGACGCTCAGCGCTTTTCTTCACGGCTTTTTCCAGCCGCCGGCCCTGGCGCAGATGCCGTCGCCGCAGCAACTGGAATCTCCCCATCCGATCGATGGCGTGCCGATCCTGCTGGATGGCCGGGAGGTGTTGACCCTGCGGCGGGGGATCGCCGGCTTTTCGCTGCAGGAGCGGGCGGAAACGATCAGTCGCCGGCTGAAACGTTTTGCCCAGGATGACGCCCGTTCGATCGAGTCGCTCAGCTTTCAGCAACGGGCGGATGATGATTTCTGGTATCTCAGCGCCGGCCCGGACGTGCTGCTGACGATCAATGAACGCGACGCCAAGGCCAGCCGCCTGTCGGCCAAGGAGCTGGCCGAGCAATCGCTGCAACAGATCCAGGCGGCCCTGCGCCAATACCGCCAGGATCGCAAACCCGGCCAATTGCTCAGGCACAGCCTTTACGCGCTGAGCGCCAGCGTTGGCTTCCTGGCCTTCTGTGTGGTGGTGATCCGCCTGTCGGGCCGCTTGTTTCCGCTGTTGGCGCGCTTCATCGCCCGGCGTGTGCCGGCGATTCGGCTGAATCAGGTGGAGATCGTCTCCGCCCAAGCGATCGCCCAGACCTGGCTGCAAGTGCTGACGCTGCTGCGGCTGCTACTGCTGTTGCTCGCCTTCTTTTATCTCGCCGCCTTCATCCTGCGCCTCTATCCCTGGACCCGGGCTGTGGGTGAGGACATCCTCGGCTATTTCTACGGATCCCTGGAGCTGGTGCTTACGGCGATCGGCAACTATCTGCCCAATCTGTTCATCGTTGCCATCATCCTTTTTCTGGCCACCGCCTTGCTGCGCGCCCTCCGGCCTTTCTTCATGGCGGTGGACCGGGGCAGCCTGGTGATTCCCGGCTTTTATGCCGAATGGGGCAAGCCCACCTTTAATCTGCTGATGGCGCTGGTGATCGCCTTGGCGGCGGTGCTGGCCTTTCCCTTCCTGCCGGGTTTCAGTTCACCGGCCTTCCAGGGTGTTTCTGTTTTTCTTGGTCTGCTGCTCTCGCTGGGCTCCACATCGGCGATCTCCAATGTGATCGGCGGCATCATCCTGATCTACACCCGTGCTTTCCGGATCGGTGACCATATCCGCGTGGGTGATGTGATCGGCGATATCATCGAAAAAAACTTCCTGGCGGTGCGCATCTGCACGCCGGCCAACCAGATCATCACCATCCCCAATTCAGCCCTGTTGAGTAACAAGGTGGTGAACTATAACCTCTCCGCCCGAGATTTAAGCCGCGCCCTGATCTTGCAAACCACGATCACCCTGGGCTATGACGTGCCCTGGCGCCAGGCCCATGCCACCCTGATCGCGGCGGCCCTGGCCAGTGAGCACATCCTCCGGGAGCCGCCGCCGTTTGTGCTGCAGACCAACCTGGGCAATGACGCGATCAGCTATCAATTGAATGCCTACACCACCAATCCCAATCTGATGGTGCTGATTTATTCGGAGCTGCATCAACACATCCAGGATCAATGCGCGGCCCATGGCATTGAGATCCTCTCGCCCACCTATGCGTCGTTGCGCGATGGCAGCGCCAGCACCATCCCCGCGGCGGAGCGCCGCTAGGGCCATGGCGGAGGGGCGTTCCGGGATCGCGGCGATCGGCGCCTGGGCGGCGGCGGGGTTGTTGGGCGGCCTGATCGGCTGCCTGGCGGCGGTGGCGCTCACCGAGCTGATCAAGCTGTCGCTGGCCGCCG
>JBILEP010000255.1:0-3655 GCA_044352045.1 Cyanobium sp.
ATCTTGAGGGCGAGCATGGCGGGTCCGGCAGATGTCTGGGGAGGGGCGGGCGGGGAAGGGGCGCCTTCGAGGTCTCGGGCGCACGGGCTTCCGGGGGTGCCCGGGGGGTGCCGGTGGATCCAGGGACCGGCGTGGTGGCGGCAACATCCTATGGGTCACCGCCGGCCATTCAGGATGGCAAGCGGTCCGGGCCGTCGCTTCCGGGCTGGATTGAAACGTTTCATTCACGTTCCCCCGGCGGCAGCGATGGATCAGCCCCCCCTCGACCTCCAGCCCCTCTGGCGCGCCGCCGGTTCCGATGGCGGCGCGCCAGCCCTGGCGGATCCCTGGGCGCCGCGCCACCGGCCCGACTGGGCGGCCCGGGGGCTGATCGTCTGGCCCCGCGGCGGCGCCGAGCGGATCCTGCGGCAGCGCTGCTGCTGCCCCGAGCCCTGGCGCCGCCTGGGGCCCTCCCAGGCCTGCGCCCGGCTGGTCCTGCGCTGGTGGGCCGAGGCGGCGGAGCTGTGGGTGGACGGTGAACCCGTGCTGGCGGGGGACCTGTTCGATACCGCCTGTCGCTGGCCCCTGCCGCCGCGCTGGTGGGCGGGGGAGGCGCTGGAGCTGGAGCTGCGCCTGCGCAGCCCCCGGCACGACGACGGCGCCCTGATCCACAGCCGTCTCGAGCTGGAGCCCCTCGACCCTGCCGATCCCCTCAACCTGCTCGCCCCTACCCGGGAGGCCCTGCGCCGCCTCCGGGCCGAGCGGGGCCTGCCGCCGGAGGCCGCCGACGGGCCGGTGCACGTGCTCGGCCACGCCCACCTCGACCTGGCCTGGCTGTGGCCCGTCGCCGACACCTGGCAGGCGGCGGAGCGCACCTTCCGCTCCACCCTGGCGCTGATGGAGCGCTTCCCCCAGTTCCACTTCGGCCACTCCACCCCCGCCCTCTACGCCTGGCTGGAGCGGCAGCGGCCCGCGCTCTATGCCGAGATCCGGGCGGCGATGCGCGCCGGGCGCTGGGAGCCGCTCAACGGCCCCTGGGTGGAGACCGACTGCGTGCTGGTGGGTACCGCGTCTCTGCTGCGCCAGTTCCAGGAGGGGCAGCACCACAGCCGCCGGGCCTTCCCGGAATGGAGTCACCCGCTCGCCTGGCTGCCGGACAGCTTCGGCTTCGCCGCCGGACTGCCGGCCGTGGCCGCCGCCACCGCTGTGCGCTGGTTCTGCACCCACAAGCTCGCCTGGAACGCCAGCCATCGCTTCCCGCACCGCCTGTTCCGCTGGCGCAGCCGCTGCGGCAGCGAGCTGCTGGCCCTGATGACGGCGCCGATCGGCACGGACGGGGACCCCCTGGCGATCGAGGAGCAGCGCCTGGCCTGGCGGGAGGTCACGGGAACCCCGGAGTTGCTCTGGCTGCCCGGGGTGGGGGACCACGGCGGCGGCCCCACCGCGGCGATGCTCGAGCAGCTGGCCCTCTGGGATGCCCAACCCCAGGCCGCCCGCCAAAGCCATGGCACCCTGCGGCAGCACCTGGAGCGGCTCGAACCCCTGGCCCCCTCCCTGCCGGTCTGGCGGGATGAGCTCTACCTGGAGCTGCACCGCGGCTGCGCCACCAGCCGTCCCGACCAGAAGCGCCACAACCGCACCCTGGAGCGGCTGCTGCGGGAGGCGGAGCTGGCGGAAGCCCTGGCCCCGCCCCCACCGTCCCCCGCCGCGCCGCTGGATTGGCGAGCGCTGCTGTTTCAGCAGTTTCACGACATCCTGCCCGGCACGTCGATCCCGGAGGTGTTCGAGCAGGCCGAGCCCCAGTGGCGCGCCGCCCGCCGCCGCACCATCCGGCGGCGAGACGCCGCCTTGCAGCGTCTCGCCGCCGCCCGCTTTCCGTCGCCGCCGGCCGCCGTGGCGGGCCCCACCGCCCCCCAGACCTGGGGGCTCGCCCAGCTCCAGCCCCTGCCGCCGGCCGCGCGGGTGCTGCGCCTGCCCGCCGGCCGCTGGAGCCTGGCTCAGCCGGGCGAGGCGCCCTTGCTCCTGCCTGCCCAGTCGGCGCCGGGGGGAGGCCAGTGGCTGCGGCTCCCCCCCCTGGCGGGGGTCACGATCCTGCGGCTGCGTCGCGAGCCCCACCAGGACGGGCTCGCGTCGCCAGCCGCCCCCCCCGCCCCCGTGCGGCTTCGCCCCGAGAGGGATCCCGCCACCGGGGCCGAGGGCTGGCGCCTGGAGAATGGGCGGCTGGCGGTGCGTCTCGGTCCGGGGGGCGTGGAGCAGCTCTGGGATGCCAGCGGCCGGCCCTGCCTGGCGGCACCCCTGGCGTGGCGCCGCTGGGCCGATCGGGGGGAGTTCTGGGATGCCTGGGACATCGCCGCCGATCACCGCGATCACCCCTTGCCCTGGAGCTGGGAGGGGCCGCTGGAGTGGCTGGAGCGGGGCCCCCTTTGCGCCCGTTTTCTCGTGCGGGGCCGTTGCGGCGCCAGCCGGCTTCGCCTCGATGGCCGCCTGTTGGCGGACAGCCCGATGCTGGAGCTGACCCTGGCCGTGGACTGGCGCCAGCGCCATGAGCTGCTGCGCCTGGAGGTGCCCCTGGCCCGGCCCGCCCTGCGCTGGGCCGCCGACACGCCCGGCGGGGTGGTCGAGCGACCGGCGGCGGCGCTCACCGGCCGGGAGCGGGCGCGGTGGGAGGTGGCGGCCTGGAGCTGGCTGGCCTCGGTGGAGACGGCTGGGGGTGGCGGCCTGGCGGTGCTGCTCGATGGCCCCCAGGGCGTTTCCGCTGATCCGGAGCGGCTGGGGGTGTCCCTGCTGCGCGCCCCCACCTGGCCCGATCCCGGCGCGGACAACGGCCCGCAGCGTCAACGGCTGGCCCTGATGCCCTGCCCGGCGGGTTGGCGGGCTGACGGGGTCGGAGCCCAGGCCCAGCGCCTGCGGGAGCCCCTCTGGTGCCGTCCGATCCCTCCGGAGGGGTTTGGCGCATCGGGGCAGCCCGGCGATGCGGGGCTGACGGCGCCGCTGTTTCTCGCCCTTCCCGAGGATCTGCAGCTGATCGGCCTGCGGCCATCCGAAATCTCCGGAACCGTGATCCTCACGGTCCAGAACCTGGGCCCCTGCCGGCGCCGCCTGCCTCTGCCACCGGGCTGGCGACTGCTGGAGCGGTTGGACGGACTGGATCGTCCTCTGCCGGATGGCGCCAGGGATCCCCTGGTGCTCGCCCCTTGGCAGCTCGGCTTCTGGCGCCTGGCGGCCGCGGATCAGTCCTCGTGATCGTCGAAGGGATCGGTGAGGCGTTTGGACGGCGGGCCGAAGGCGGTGTAAACGCCAAAGCCGGTGAGCGCCAACAGCACCGTGACCAGGGTGATGGCCACCGAGAGGGCTGGGGAGGTGCTGGTCGAGTCCATGGGGAGGGGAGGCGTCAGGAGCGGGCCGAGCGTCACAAGTGTCGACATCCGCTCCCGGGGCGGCCGGCGGGCCCCTTACAGTAGCCGCAGCTTTCGACTGCCCGAGGAGAAAACAACCTCATGGCCCAACGCACGCGCCTGGGAGACATCCTCCGCCCCCTTAACTCGGAGTATGGCAAGGTCGTTCCTGGCTGGGGCACCACCCCGGTGATGGGCGTGTTCATGGCCCTGTTCCTGGTTTTCCTGCTGGTGATCCTGCAGCTCTACAACCGGTCGTTGCTGCTCGAGGGCATCAACGT
>JBILEP010000028.1:0-12501 GCA_044352045.1 Cyanobium sp.
TCAGTCGAGCGACATTGCTCCCGTACGCTATGTCAATGCGATGATGAATGATGCCGACAAGGATCGCAATGGCGAGAATGTTATCGAGATGCGCTGGCTATTGCAGCGGGAGTTTGGATCAAATTTAGTGTTCTTCCATGAGGTGCTGATCCCGCCTGGCAAGGTAGAGGGTACCCACCAGCACATCGGCTCTGAAGAACTGTACTATATCATTGAGGGCAATGGAATTGCCTATATGGGTGAGAATGATGACCCCGCGACACGGGACTTTCCGACTGTTGAACGCAGCATCTTTGGCTTTGATCAACCCAAACGCTGCAAGGAGTTACCGGTACGCCCGGGCAGCATCATCTTCACAAAAAGTGGTGGGATCCATGGGATTAGGAATCCCGGCTCCGCACCCTTACGCTTCGTCGCATTCCTCTATCACGGCAGCTGAGTCGTGAAACCAACGAACCATTGCTTCTAGCAAGGCCATGCAACTCATCCACGACTCAAGCACCGTTGTCAGAGTTCCCAGCGGCACGACACCCGATTATCGCAACAACAACCCCCTGCTGAGGGTGATGCAGTTGGTGGAGCGAGCGGAGCTGGCCGCAGATCGCGAACACTACCGATCAGGAAGTCTCCAGTATCTTTTTCCCTTTGAGTTTCTACGTCTTTACGGGCCAAGCGGGGCCAATGAAGCCGTGCTGGATCCCAGAGATCAAGATGATAAGAACGACTTTCAGAAGCAGAATGTTCAAGATTTTACCAGCTCCGACTGCCAGCTGATACGCGGCTGGGTGGTGGCGGGAAACTGGGAGGGTCCCTGTTTGAACATATCTTATCAAGGGGGTCCTGATTCACGACTCTCCGAAATAAGCCAGCACCAGCTAGGTGATCGGATCTTGTTATGGCTGCGCATTGGCACGCGCAATCCTGTATTGCTGCAAGTTCCCTACAACAGCCGCAGCGACCGCTATCAGATTGAAATCTGGGGCACGGACGACAATGCCTCGCTCCGCAACGCACTGGGGAGCAAAGGACAGGCCGCGCTAGCGAATGGTTCATTGCTGTTGCGACCGGATCTCGTGCAGGGAAATCCCAACGACTTTTCGCGAGATGTGGTGAATGCCCGTGACATGCGCACGGTCGCCCCCAGCTGCACCATGCATCCGATCCTGCCCCTGCATGTGGAACTTGCCTGGGCCAGCATGGATCAGCAGCGTTGGGATTCAAAAGGCGGAGCAAACTATCACTACGAATTCAACATGATCCAGCGTGGTTGGGACCAATATCTGCAGGTGGGAGTGAGCCCAAATCCCCACGGCGGCTTTGGTTTTCTCGAATTCCGCAACCTGCTCTCGAATTACTTCAGCTTCAAGGGAAGCGGCGAATTGGCTCGCAATTTAGAACCCTGGAATCTCAATGCCTTCAGCCGCAAAGTATTAGCCAAGGAGCGGGAAGAGTTCATGGCCGTTGACTACATGGATTTACACATTCTCAAACCTGAATGCGGCATCGGCCTGCATCGGCATCGCGACAACCAAGAGGTCTTTCTGATGATGAGCGGTCGCGGCTACATGGTGGTGGGTGACTGGGCGAAGATGGACAACCGTGAGCGCTGTTTTGAAGTACGCACATTGAGTGCCGGCAGCTTGGCCATGCTCAAAGGCGGCAACCTTCATGGCTTGATGAACAGCACAGACGAAGACTGCTCATTATTTATGTTTGGAGGCTACGATTAAACACTTATGGTCGACCTTTTGCGATCTCCTCCTGAAGCCTGAGGGGATATCGTCGGTGCGGCCGCTCGCCATCAGCACCACAACCGAGGGTTAGGGCGAGCCCCTCCCCGGAGCGACCCTGAGCCCAGGCCACCAGCCGCTGCGGGAGAATCCCCCAGAATCCCCTTCTCCCCAGCCGGACCCCCCATGCTCCTCAACCTCAGCGGCAAGAAGGCCCTCGTCACCGGCATCGCCAACAACAAGTCGATCGCCTGGGGCATCGCCCAGCAGTTGCACGCGGCCGGCTGCGAGCTGGGGGTCACCTACCTGCCCGATGAGCGGGGCCGCTTCGAGGGCAAGGTGCGCGAGCTCACCGCCCCGCTGGCCCCCACCCTGTTCGAGCCGCTGAACGTGCAGGATCCAGCCCAGATCGAGGCCGTGTTCGCCCGGGTGGCCGAGAGCTGGGGCAGCCTCGATGTGCTCGTGCACTGCCTGGCCTTCGCCGGCAAGGAGGAGCTGATCGGCGACTACTCCGCCATCAGCCCCGAGGGCTTCGCCCGCGCCCTGGAGGTGAGCGCCTACTCGCTGGCACCCCTCTGCCGCTACGCCAAGCCCCTGTTCAACGACGGCGCCAGCGTGATCACCCTCAGCTACCTGGGCGCCGAGCGGGCCATCCCCAACTACAACGTGATGGGCGTGGCCAAAGCAGCCCTGGAAGCCTCGGTGCGCTACCTCGCCGCTGAGCTGGGTCCCCAGAAGCAGGTGCGCGTCAACGCCATCAGCGCCGGCCCGATCCGCACCCTGGCCAGCTCCGCCATCGGCGGCATCCTCGAGATGATCCACAACGTGGAGGAGAAAGCCCCCCTGCGCCGCACGGTTACCCAGGAGGAGGTGGGCAGCACCGCCGCCTTCCTGGCCAGTCCCCTCGCTTCCGGCATCACCGGCCAGGTGATCTATGTGGATGCGGGGTATTGCATCACGGGGATGTGAGGGCGGTTGGCATCAGGCCAGTGGGTTGATCAGACGCAGGCCAGCGAAGCGGCGGAAGTCGGCGTCGGCCGAACAGAGGCGGCAGTTGTGCTCGATGGCCAGGGCGGCAAGGTGGGCATCGTTGCTGAGATTGCCTGCGGTGCCCACCTGCAGGAGCAGCTGCTCCAGGATCGACCAGTGCCGGTCTCCTGGCGTCAGCACCTTCACCAGAGGATGCTCGATCCAGCTTCGGACAAGGTGGAGGGCCTGCTCCAGAGTGAGAGGCCGTGACAGCAGTTTCGGCTGGGTCGAGATCCTCAGCACCGAAACCGCCACCTGCCAGGGCAGGGCGATGGGCTCATCGCCACTGAGCACGTCCTCCAGCCAGGCCCGACAGGGCGAATGGTGGGAAGTGTCACTCAGGCAGGCGTAGAGCCAAACATTGGTGTCGATCAGGATCACTGGCCCTGCCGCAGCTTCTTGATCAGCTCCTGGTCGTCCAGGGCGGCAGCCAGCTGGTTGGCCTTGGTGAGGTCGACACCGGGAGCGAGGGGGCCTGTGGAGAAGGTTGGACACACATACCGGGGCCGGGCCGCCGTCGCGGGCTTCTCCAGGCCGGCGCGCAGGGCCTCGTTCACCACCTGCTTGAAGGGCTTTCCGGTATCGAGGGCCCTCTGCCGCAGCTGGCGTAGCAGGCCGTCGTCGATGGTGAGGGTGGTGCGCATGGCATCAAGATGCTGGTGCCAGAGGCATCATGGCATCAACAGAAGCCGGTTTTCGCTGGCCGCCGTTTCAGCGGGTGTCTTTGCAGGTGTGAGGTGGCCAGATCTCCCACGGGGTCCATCCGTGCTGCGGCAGCTCCCCAGCTTTCAGACGCTGGAGGCCGACCTGCGGGACTGGGTGAAGGTCTGGCTCTGCGCGAGCCCAACCGCCCCCGCTTCGCCATGATTCAGAGCACGTCCAGCCGCCGTTCCCTCCGGCGCCCCGCAGAGGCCGCACCCATGCGCACCGGCACCATCCACCGCGTCACCGGCGAGACCGACGTGCGCGTGCACCTTGACCTCGACGGCAGCGGTCGCTGCCAGGTGAGCACCGGCGTGCCGTTCCTCGACCACATGCTCCATCAGCTGGCCAGCCACGGGCTGATCGACCTGGAGATCCAGGCCACGGGCGACACCCACATCGACGACCACCACACCAACGAAGACGTGGGCATCGCCGTGGGCCAGGCCCTGGCCCAAGCCCTGGGCGATCGGCGCGGCATCCACCGCTTCGGCCACTTCTGCGCGCCCCTCGATGAGGCGCTGGTGCAGGTGGCGCTGGATTGCAGCGGCCGGCCCCACCTCAGCTACGGCCTCACCATCCCGGCGCCGCGCATCGGCACCTACGACACGGAGCTGGTGAAGGAGTTCTTCGTGGCGGTGGTGAACAACAGCGGGCTCACCCTGCACATCCGCCAGCTGGATGGGGTGAATTCGCACCACATCGTGGAAGCCTGCTTCAAGGCCTTCGCCCGGGCACTGCGCCTGGCCACCGAAATCGACCCGCGGCGAGCCGGGGCGGTGCCGAGCAGCAAGGGGGTGCTGGAGAGGGCCGGAGGGGCTTAGCCTTACCACAAGCACTTCGCACACCCGCCATGCGCCCCGCCCTTCTGATCGGCGCCGGCCTCGCCGCCCTGGTGGCCCTCGCCGCACCGGCCCGCGCCGCCAGCCCTGAGCCCTGCGCCAATCCCAACGTGGCCAGCGCCAGCCCCTGCCCGCAGGCCCCTTGCGTCTGGGCATCCGAGAAGCCCTGCGGCAACTGACCGCTCCACCCTCACTCCCCACAACGCGCCAGCACGGCCTCCATCACCGGCGGCGCGATGCGGAAATCACTGGCATGCAGCTGAGCGAACACGGCCCTGGCGGAAGGGATGAGGCCGCGCAGCCTCGCCATGCCGATCACGGCGGCAGTGCCAGCTAGCCGTAGACCCAGCTCGCGAGCCACCGCCCGACCGGCGCGCTCATCGATCAGCAGCAGCCCATCCGGACCGCTGGCCAGGGCCAGCCGGATGCTGGCGGCTTCCCCCTCAGGGCCGCCTGGATGGAGGCTTCGCTGGCGGGGAAATGGCCTGTGAGCACTTCCGCCAGCACCACCTCAGGCACCCACACCTCGCGGAACAGGCTCCTCAGCCACGCCAACCCATCCACCCGAGCCAGGGCGATCAGGGGGCTGGCATCGGCGATGACGACTGCAGCCATTGCTCCAGGGTGTCGAGATCAGCGCGGGTTTCGGCGGCCGTGAGCCGGATCGCCGGGATACCGAGCCGCCCCAGATGGGCGATGAAACCCGCCACATCCATCGCCGCCGCGTGGGCGGCCCGCACAAGCGACAACTCGCCATCGCGGAACAAGGCCGTGGCCAGGGCGTCATGCTGCACCTCTCCT
This sequence comes from Cyanobium sp., assembly GCA_044352045.1. Taxonomy (GTDB): domain Bacteria; phylum Cyanobacteriota; class Cyanobacteriia; order PCC-6307; family Cyanobiaceae; genus Cyanobium. The sequence goes on from JBILEP010000028.1 coordinate 5,105, forward strand.
GCCGCTTGCCTGATGCTGTCGCCAGGTTCCCGCGGCGCCGATGTGGTGGCGCTGCAGCAGCAACTGATCGCGCTCGGTTTTCTCAGCGGCAGGGCTGACGGGGAGTTCGGGCCGGCCACCGCCCAGGCCGTGCGGGACGCGCAACGGCGGTTGCTACTCCAACCGGATGGCCTGGTGGGACCGCGCACCAGCGCCGCCCTGGCGGCGGCCGTGAGCCGCCAGCCGCCAGCGCCCACCAGCCTGTACCGCCACTTTCACCGCGAGGCCCAGGCCCTGGCCGCCAGCGGCGAGGCCAGCTTGGACAAACTGCCCTGGCTGGATCGCGGCCTGGCCGCCTCCCCCTTCCGCGACCAGCCACCCCGCTACGCCGAACGCCTGGCGCAGGCCCTGCCGGCCGCCCAGCTCAGCCCTTATCCCGCCCCCACGGGCACCTTCCTCCCCTACCCGGCGCGGGGGGTGGTGCCGCCGATCATCAGCGGCCGGGAGGGGCGGGGCGGCCTGGAGTTTCTCAGCGATGCCGTGGCCCAGGCCTGCCTGTGCGTGGGCAGCTTCGCCGCCGATCAACCCCTGCGGGTGCGTTGGTACGGCCGCCAGGCGCTGGCGGACAACGTGCAGTTCTGGAGCGCCACCAAGTTCGTGGCCGCCCTGCATCTGGTGTGCCAGGCCAACCGCCGCAGCCCTGGCACCCCGATCGGCGTCACGCGGCTGCAGGCAGGCACGAGCAGCAGCTCCCAGCCCTTCGCACCGCTGTTCACCGCCATGGTGAGCTACGGGCAGGGCGTGGCCGCCTCCAACGCCATCGGCCTGATGCTCAAGCAGCTGCGGAACAACGGCGAAGCCGATGTCCAGACCTGGCTGGGCAACCTCAGCGGCAATCCCCGGCTCAGCCTGCGCGGCGGCTACGGCCAGCCGCCGTTTCTGGTGGACGCGAGGCTGGTGGGTCCGGCGGGCGTGCTGGTGGGGAATCGCCCCCTGACCCCCAGCCGCAACCTGGTGAGCGCCTACGACCTGGTGCGCAGCCTCACCCTGCTGGGCTGGCATCGGCAGCTGGCGCCGGAGGCGCGGCTGGCGGGCGCCCAATGGGCCAGCCTCGCCACCCTGGTGGAAGGTCTAGGTCACGACACGGCGCGCTACATCGATGTGGCCCTGGAGCGCCTGGGGTTGCTGGACGCGGTGGCCGAGCCGGTGATCCTCTCGAAGCTGGGCTACGGGGCGGAGACGAACGATCCGCAGATCGATGCCTTCACCTACGTGGCTTTCGCGAGCTTCCGCGACATCCGCACCCAGCCCGCGCGCCAACGCTGCTTTGCCCTCGCCTTGCGGGTCCCCACCGCCCCCGATCTGGCCAGCGCCCTGCGCCACGAGGCCCGCATGGCCACCGAGATCACCGAAATCGTGCGGCGGGTGTTCGCCGAGGAGCTGGGCTGAGCCGCCTCGCAACTTCACACACCGTTACGTGATGATGGGGGGATCGCCCCGCTGCGCGGACGTCCGCCGCGTCCTTCCCATGCCTTCCGCCCCCGCTCCAGCCGCCGCCGGGTCTGCCGCGCCGACCACCCGCGGCTACGACCGCTCCGACTGGGCCAGCGCCTTCCGCAACGTCGGCGTCGAACTCGACGACGTGCCCCTGGCGGCCGCCCGCGGCGCGATCCCGGCGGAGCTGCGCGGCACCCTCTACCGCAACGGCCCCGGCCGGCTGGAGCGCGGCGGCCGTTGGGTGCACCACCCTTTCGATGGCGACGGCATGATCAGCGCCGTGCGCTTCGATGGCAGCGGCGGGGCCCACCTGCGCAACCGCTTTGTGCGCACTGAGGGCTGGCTGGCGGAGGAGCAGGCCGGTCGCTTCGTGCGCCGGGGCGTGTTTGGCACCCAGAAGCCGGGCGGGCCGCTGGCCAACGCCTTCGACATGCGGCTCAAAAACATCGCCAACACCCACGTGGTGCGCCTGGGCGATGAGCTCTTGGCCCTGTGGGAGGCCAGCTCCCCCCACGCCCTGGATCCCGACACCCTCGAAACCCGCGGCCTCTCCCTGCTGGGCGGGATCCTCAAGCCGGGTGAAGCCTTCAGCGCCCACCCCCGCTTCGATCCCGGCCACCACGGCACTGAGCGGATGGTCACCTTCGGTGTGAAGAGCGGCCCGCGCAGCACCGTGCGGCTGATGGAGTTCGATCCGGCCAGCGGCACCCTGCTGAGCGAGCGCAGCGACAGCTTCAACGGCTTCGCCTTCCTGCACGATTTCGCGATCACCCCCAACTGGGCGGTGTTCCTGCAGAACGCGATCGATTTCAACCCCCTGCCCTATCTGTTCGGCCAGTGCGGCGCCGCCCAGTGCCTGAAGTCACGGCCGGGCGGGCAGGCGAAGTTCTGGCTGATCCCCCGCGATGGCGGCACCTTCGCCGGCCAGCCGCCCCGCATCCTTGAGGCCCCCGCCGGCTTCGTGTTCCACCACCTCAATGCCTGGGAGGAGGGCGAGGAGGTAGTGGTGGAGAGCATCTATTACGACGACTTCCCCTCGATCGGCCCCGACACCGACTTCCGCGCCGTCGACTTCGACCTGCTCCCCGAAGGCCTGCTCGAGCAATGCCGCCTGAATCTGGCGGAGGGCACGGTGCGCACCACCCGGTTGAGCGAGCGCTGCTGCGAATTCGCGATGGTGAACCCCCAGCGCGAGGGGCTGCCGGCCCGCTACGGCTGGATGGCGGTGGCGGAGCGCGAAAGCGGCAATGATCCGCTGCAGGCGATCAAGAAGCTGGATCTGATCAGTGGCGAGCGGCAGGTGTGGAGCGCCGCGGGGCTTCGTGAGCGAGCCGCTGATGGTGCCCCGCCCCGCTCCCGCAGAGGGCCCGACACCCGCCGAAGACGACGGCTGGGTGCTGTGCGTGGTGTGGAACGGCGCCCGCTGCGCCAGCGACCTGGTGATCCTTGATGCCGCTTCCCTGGCGGAGGTGGCGGTGCTGGAGCTGCCGCTGGCGATTCCCCATGGCCTGCACGGGAGTTTTGTGGCGGGATAGCCGCCCCGCCCATGTGCTGCTGTCGATTGAGGAGGTCCACCGACTGCTGGGAGGTCCCTGTTCGATCGCGGACCTGCTGGCCTTTCCCGGCGCCGAAGACGTGGAACTGCCGCTGATCCGCCAGCCTGAGCCGGCGAGAGAAATCGATCTGACCTGAGACCGGCAGATCGCGAACAGATGGACCTGCTCGACACCAACGTCGTTTCGGAATTGCGCAAGGTGCGCGCTGGCAAAGCCGACCCGGGTGTCGCCGCCTGGGCCGAGCAGGTGGAAGCTGGCAGCTTGTTTGTTTCCGCGATCACCCTGCACGAGCTTGAGCTGGGCGTGCTGTTGATGGAAAGGCGGGATGCAGCCCAGGGCTCTCTGCTGCGGCAGTGGCTGGAGCAGTCGGTGCTGCCGGCTTTCACGGGCAGGATCCTGGCCGTGGACAGCGCTGTGGCTCGCCGCGGCGCCGCACTTCATGGTCCCGATCCCCGGCCTTTCCGCGATGGCTTGATCGCGGCCACCGCCCTGGCGCACAGCCTTGTGGTGGTCACCCGCAACCTGGCAAACTTCGAGGCCACGGGAGTGAAGCTGCTCAACCCCTGGCAGCAGCGGTGAGAGCCAGTCAATCGCTCCAGATTGAGCTGCGCCTTCATACCGCAGGGATCGCGATTCCAGACGAAACAGCTCGATACGGGACCTGCCACGCAGATCGTTATACAAATCAATTCGGGCATTCTGCTCAGCCACGACCAGCAGCAGGAGCTGCTGTGTCAGGCGGTGCTGGCCTTCTTTGATCAGAACGCCGCGCAACTGATCACCTCGCCGATCTGCATCGCGGAGGTGTTCTGGCTGCTGGGCAATCCCTCTGATCCCCGCGTCCTGGCCGCTCAGAACCACCTGCTCAGGGCCGTCAGCAGCGGTGGCATCGAGGCGATCAATCTGCTTCCGGAGGATTACGCCCACATCGCCGAACTCAACCAGCATGATGCCGATCTGCCCGGTGATTTCGCCGATCTCACCCTGGTGACGCTCTCAGAGCGGCTGAATGTTGCCGAGATCCTCTCTCTGGATAGCGACTTCGAGATCTATCGGCGCTTCCGGCGTGAGCCTTTCTGCCGGGTTTCCCTGCCGTGAGCCAAGGGTGACTGGCCCCCTCAGCCCGCCCAGATCTCCTCACGCTCCAGCGCCAGCCCGGCGAACTGGGGATCTCCCTCAAGCCGAGTGGCCGCTCCTCCGGAATCAACAACCAGCCGAGGCGGGCGCCGTTGCACTGGTAGGCGGCCATCTTCTGGCGCAGGGCGGAGAGGCCGCGGGGGCCTGCCAGCGATCGAGGGCCACCAGGGAGGCATCGGGGCTGAGCATGGAGTTGTCAGGCAGGCGGAAGCCGGTGGAGCTGTCGAACGCCTTCCAGCCGCCGGTAGCACGGGCCCAGGTCTTGATCGGAAGGAAGCGTTCGCCATTGCGGGCGCCCATTTCGCCGCCAGTGGGGGTCATCAGGATCAGGGAACCGTCGGCGGGCAGGTTGAGCGATTCCGGCAGCCTGGCGCCCGTTTCCTGGCCGTTCGGGATCTGCAGGGGGCGGGGCGGAGTGAGCATGGGCCCGACGAGGGTGCAAGGTTTCAGGCTAAGAACGGTGTGGCTCTCGTAGGAGCAGCTGCGCATTCGCGCCGCCATTGCTCTGCTAGCCCAGAATCCCAGGCCACCAGGCTGCGTGGCACTTCAAGCCGAATCCGGCGTGTTTCAAGTGCGGGTGGGGGATTTCCAGATCTTCTATGAGGTGTTGGCTGGATTGCTGTTCGTCCAGGTGGTGCGAATCGGGCGCCGCCGGGAGGTCTACCGCCGGGGGTCCCCAGCTCTGGCTGTTTCTCCTGTCTGTTTGCGGCGCTGACAGCAGACGATGGCAAGGCCCTGGCCCCAACCCTCACGTGAACCTGTCAACCACCACCTAAGAATGAAAGAAAATCGGAGGCCAGGCCATGTCACCTTAACTTTGTGGCACTGTTCAAGAAGTTTTTCGCATTCCTGATGCTTACCATTTCTGGCTTCTCAAGTCCATCCCCGTGTGCCAAGGGCAGCACCTTCAATCCCGAGTGCCGCCGCAGCTGGGCAGCGCAGGCCAAGCCAGCCATTGGCATTGCCTTGGCGATGGGGGTGCTCACCGCCGGCCAGGCCCAGGCCGTTGTTGTGAATGTGGGCGGGCAGGATTGGGACGTGACCACATTTACCGGGACTTACAACGCCAACACCAGTAAATTCGCAACTGCGGCCAATGGGGGAGTCATGCCTTGGTGGGGCAACGAACCTCTAGCGACAGAGTTTGCGAGCGCTTTGCAGGATTCTTTGGGTAGCCCGAATGATAACGCAAGTCCATTTTTTGGATTTCACCTGTATGCTACGTCGACAATGATAATGTGTTCGTGGTCTACTGGCACGTGGCCACTCTGGTGTGCTGGCGTGGGGACGCATTGGGTAGTGACATGGGCCCAAGCCACGGCCACATCGGTCCCCGGCCCCCTGCCGCTCTTCGGCGTCGCTGCTGCCTTGGGGTATAGCCGCAAGCTGAGGACGCGCATCAATCGCAGCACCAAGATCGGTTCCGGCACCGATTGCCTCTGATCCGAGACCCGGCAGCTTTCACGGCTGCCAAGATGTGATTGAGCTGGAGAAGGAGGGCTTTGTTGATCCACCAGCCAGCGGGCCGCGATAGCTTACCGCTGGCTATTCATCAAGTCACTAGCTACAGCTCATGCGTGCTTGACTCCTGTTCATCTCTGATCCTTTTCCTTCTGCTTCGCTTCCCCGTCGTTTTCGCAAACGGGAGCGAACGGGTCGTCGAAGCGCAACACCGAGCCGCGCAGCTCCTCTAGTGCCTGGGCTAAGACTAGGTCCGATCCCATGCTGCCAAGGGGCCTCGCCACACCCCATGCCCTGGTTCATCAAACACGAAACCTTCCGCGAGCCCTATGCGGCGATGCGCCCCCACCTGGCGGCCCATCGCGCCTGGGTGGCGGAGCTGCGGGGGCAGGGGGTGCGGATCAGCAGCGGCTACCTTGTGGATGGCCACAACCAGCCCGGCGGTGGCGGCCTGCTGCTGCTGGAAGCCGACAACTTCGCCAGCGCCGAGGCCCTGATCCGCCAGGACCCGATGGTGCGCAGCGGCGGCGTCGCCTGGAGCCTGAACCGCTGGATCCCCGTGGCGGGGGATCTGGAGCTGACCTGAGGCAGCGCAGACTGGCCCAGTGGCCGAAGAGGATCGGCGGTGATCGATCAAGACTCCCTGGCCGCCCTGGATGGGCTGCAGTGGTTGCGGACCGGCGAGGCGGTGGAGCAGCACTTCGGCTTCACGGCCTCCACGATCAGCCGTCAGTCGCGCCGTTGCCTGCAGCGCTTCGGGCTGCGCCTGAAGCGCGAACAGGGGGAATGGTGCCTGGCCGGAGACACCACCCTGCTGCAGATGGAGCGGCGGGTGCACCAGACCGCCCGCTGGCTCGCGCACCGGCCCCTGCGGCTGGAGGCCACCTACTGGTCGGGGCCGCTGCTGTGCACCGACCTGCCACCCCGCTGGAGCCTGGGGCTGAGCTCGATCGTGGGGGTGCCGCGCAACTTCCAGCTGCTACGGGAGCGGATCGTGGATGTGTTCCTCGCCGGCCTGCCGGATCTGCCCGCCCCCGAGGATCCCGACCTCACCGCCGTGGTGCTCTCCTCGATGCCGGTGTTCTTCGTTGCCGCCGCCGACCACCCCCTCAGCCGCGAAGCCAGCCTGAGCCTCGCCGACATCGCCCGCTTCCCCAGCCTGGCGCTGCCCGCCGGCAGCTATCCGCTGGTGGAGGCGGCCCTGAAGAACCTGGGCCTGTGGAACGACCCGGTGCGGATGGGGCGCTACCGGCGGGATCTGTGGGAGGGCCGGGCCGAGGAGGAGCTGGTGATCGGCTACGGCACCCCCCTCAGCCTGGAGGTGAGCGGCGGCGGCTTGGTGCGATTGCCGCTGGAGCTGCCGTTCCGCAGCGGCGAAGCCCTGGTGGTACGCCGCGACTTCGCCGAGCACGCCGATCTGCTCAGCCTGCGCAAGCTGCTGCTGGCACGCCTCAGGCAGCTGGCGCAGCGTCACCCGGAGCTGGAGCTGGTTCCGCCATCACCGGGTTGGTGAGGGTGCCGATGCCCTCGATCGTGATGCTCACCGTGTCGCCGGGCCGCAGCCAGCGGGGCGGATCGCTGCCCATGCCCACACCGCTGGGGGTGCCGGTGAGGATCACGGTGCCCGGCTCGAGCGTGGTGCTGCCGGAGAGGAAGGCGATCAGCTCGGCCACCGGGAAGATCATGTCGCTGGTGCTGGCGTCCTGGCGGAGCTCGCCGTTCACGCTGGTGCTGAGCTGCAGGTTGTTGGGGTTGGCGATGCTCGCC
>JBILEP010000258.1:0-3635 GCA_044352045.1 Cyanobium sp.
AGTTGCACAGCCTGCTGGCCCCGATCGCCGCCGCGGCCGGCCAGGCCCAGGTGGTGGATGGGGTCAACCTCGATGACCTCGGCGATCATCGGCCGGGCCTGCGGGCCGCCCGCGAGCAGGGGGTGATCTCCCCCCTGGCGGAGGCCGGCATCGACAAGGCGGGGGTGCGCCAGCTGTCGCGGGCCCTTGGCCTGCCCTGGTGGGACAAGCCTGCCCAGCCATGCCTGGCCTCGCGCTTCCCCTATGGCGAATCGATCAGCGCCGCCCGTCTGCGGCGGGTGGCGGCCGCCGAGGACTGGCTGCGTCAGCGGGGCTTCCCCGAGCTGCGGGTCCGCAGCCAGGGGGAGGTGGCCCGCATCGAACTGCCAGCAGCAGAGCTGGCGGAGGCCCTGCGACAGCTCGCCGAGGGCGAGCTGCGCAGGGAACTGGTGGACGCCTTGCTCGCCCTTGGTTTCCAGGCGGTGGGGCTGGATCTGGAGGGGCTGGTGAGCGGCAAGCTCAACCGTGGCCTCCGCGGTGAGGGGGAGCGCCCGGCAGCCTGAGGGGCCGCGGCAGTTCAGTTCACACCAACACCGCCGGCAAGCTTGGGCTCCCGCTCAGCACCATCCACCCCGGCGGGGGTTTCCCGGCGGAAGCTGGTGAGCTTGTGCTGACGTGAACCGAGCTCCTGGGCCAGGGTGAGGCAGGCCCGCTCGGGCATGGTGTGGTCGCCGCAGGTGAACACATCCACGGCGGCATAACCGGATTCAGGCCAGGTGTGAATCGAGATGTGGGACTCTGCCAGCAGAGCCAGACCCGTGACGCCCTGGGGCTCGAAGCGGTGGGTGATCAGATTGAGCAGGGTGGCACCGGCGCGTCTCGCGGCCGTGGTGATGGTGTCCCTGAGAAAAGCTTCGTCGTCGAGCTTCGATCGGTCGCAGTCGTAAAGCTCGAGGATGCAGTGTTTGCCGACCGCTTCAGAGCTGGGGTTGGGGTTGGTGGGAGGTTCGCCAGCAACGGACCATCCGGGGTTGGGGTGGAGGCAGGACAGGCTCTGGTTCATCGAATCCAGGCAGAGAAATCACACACTACGGGATGGAGAGCGGTCTGGGGGCTTGGCGACCCCTCAGGCGGCGCTGAGCACTCCGGCCCGCATGCACACCACCTGGGCCGCACGGGTCCAGCCGCCGCGGAAGGCCTCGAGATGGGTGGCGCTCACCAGGCACTGATGGCCCTCGCCGACGGCCTCAAGCAGCAGCTGCTGGCGCTCCGGATCCAGCTCCGCCAACACGTCGTCGAGCAACAGCAGCGGCGGATGGCCCACCACCTGGCCCACCAGCTCCAGCTCCGCCAACTTCAGGGCCAGCACCAGGGTGCGCTGCTGGCCGGCGGAGCCGTAGCGGCGGGCCGGCTGCTCCGCCAGCCGCAGCTCGATCTCATCCCGGTGGGGGCCCACCTGGCAGGAGCCGAGCCGCAGCTCCTCGCTTCGCTGCAGCCGCAATTGGTCCTCGAGCGCCAGGCGCCAGGCCTCCTCCTCCTCCGCCGCCGGATCGAGGAGAGTGCCGCTGCGGTACTGGAGCGCCAGCGGTTCGCCGCCGCCCCCCAGCCGTTCCTGCCAGCGGGCCGCCAGGGGTTCGAGGCGCCGCAGCGCCCGCTGGCGGCGGCGGTGCAGGCGAGTGCCCACCAGCGCCATCTGCTGATCGAAGACATCCAGCAGCGCCTCCCGCTGCGCCGCCGCCAGGCCGCGGCGCAGCAGCTGGCTGCGCTGGCGCTGCAGTCGCCCGAAGCGGCTCAGCAGGGCGCCGTAGGGGGGCTCGAGCTGCAACACCACCCGGTCGAGCCATTGACGCCGCTGGGCCGGCTCGCCCCGCACCAGATCGAGATCGAGGGTGCTGAAGCCCACGCAACGCAGGGGGCCGATCAGGTCGAGCTGCCGTTCCAGGGGCCTGCCGTTGCGCAGGGCCTGCCGCCCGCCGCTCCGGCGCAGGCGCAGTTCCCAGCCGTCCCCCTCGTCGTCCCCCGCCCAGAGGCGGCTCCCTTCATGGCCGTGGCGAATCAGGTCGCGGTCCTGACTGCAGCGGTGGGAGCGCAGGCTGGTGAGCAGCTCCACCGCTTCCAACAGGTTCGACTTCCCCTCGCCGTTGCGCCCGATCACCAGAAGACGCGGTTGCGTCAACTCCAGGGTCAGGCCGGCGATGTTGCGGAAGTGCAGCAGTTCCAGGCGTTGCAGCTGGATGGTTCAGGGGCGGTCGACCGCTAAGGTAAAGCCATCAGCAGCGGCGGCCAAACCCGAGCCATCGGGAGCGGTGCCGAGCCTGATGTTGGGCATGTAGCTCAGTTGGATAGAGCATCAGATTCCGGTTCTGAGTGTCGGGGGTTCGAGTCCCTCCATGCTCGCTGCCCGGGCCTTCTGGCCCCCAGCCTCCCAACCCTTCCCGAATCAGGGGCAGCTTTCAGCCGCCCTCCAGACTCAGGCCCATGGCCCTGATCCCCCCCGGGTCCACCACAAACCCGGCGCGGATCAGGGCCTGCAGCGCTTCTTGCGGCGCCGAAACCGAGATGCTGCAGCCGTTCAACTCCCGTCGCAGGCGGGCCAGGGCCGCCTGCACCACGATGGAGATCACCTCATCCCGGGCGGGGTCCGCCGGATCGCTGAGCAGGTCCCAGAGGTTGGCGTTCAGGGCCTGATCACTGGTGAGGCGGACGTAGCCGCTGAGCCGGCCCTGGGGATCCAGCAGGGCCAGTTGGCCATGGCTGCGCTGCAGGGCGCGGCGCCAGCGCTCCAGCGGACGGGGCCGTTCCCCGCAAGCCACCAAGAGACGGTTGAGCTCCTCCAGCGGGGGCGACTCGTCGCTCACGAGCCGGTAGCCCTCGCGCAGACGGGGACTCGAGGGTTGGCTGCGGAAGGGAAGCAAGGGGAAAGAGCGGAAACTCAGCCGGTGTTGCGCATGCCGGCGGCGATGCCGTTGATGGTGAGCAGGGCCCCCCGCAGCAGTTCGCTGCGGCTGTAGGTGCGGCCGTCGCCATCGCCATCGGCGGCTGGGCTCTCGCTCATCGGCGGCTGGCGGTTCTGGTCCCGCAGCCGGCGCAGCAGGGCCACCTGCAGAAAGCCCAGGGGCACGATCGTGCGGTTGCGCAGGTCGACGGACAGCTGCAGTCCCGGGTCACCGTCGAGCAGGCGGTTGTGCATGCTGATCTGCAGCACCAGATCGCGGGTGAGGGAAAACTCCTCGGCGATGGCGGCATAAATCGCCTCGAAGGCCTCCCGGTTCTCTGGCCGACCGAGGGAGCGCACGTAGTGCTGGGCCAGCTCCAGATCCACCTTGGAGAGCGTCATCTCCACCTTGGAGATGAGCATGCGGAAGAAGGGCCAGCGCTGGTAGAGGAGCTGCAGCAATTCCATCTGACCGGGGTCGGTGGCCAGTTCGGCCTGCAGGGCGTGGCCGACGCCGTACCAACTGGGCAGCAGAAAGCGGCTCTGGGTCCAGCCGAACACCCACGGGATGGCCCGCAGGCTGGAGAGATCCTTGGCCCCCCCCTTGCGGCGCGCCGGCCGGCTGGAGATCTGCAGCTTGCTGATCTCCTCGATCGGGGTGACCTGCTGGAAGAAGGCCACCAGATCGGGGTTGTCGTGCACCAGGGCGCGGTAGTGGTCG
>JBILEP010000259.1:0-3631 GCA_044352045.1 Cyanobium sp.
CAAGGTCCCAGGTGTTTTGTGCTAATTCCGCTTTCTTGATCTCTTTTTCTTGGGCGGTCGTGTTCTTGCTTGGCTCGCCGTTTGAGCTGGTGTTTGTGCTGCTGGTGGAGTATTGCTCCGTTGAGCTGGTCATGCGCGGTCTCCTTTTGGAGGTGTGGTCATTCGCACGGTATGCGGGGCGCAATCACCTGCAAAGTACCGGCAGAAAATGTTTTCAGAGTGACACAATAGATGCGCCTTTGGTGATTCAAACTGCTCGCATGTGCCGATTTTGTAAACGCATGCTTCCTGGGCCCCCGCCGCTGGCTCCGTGAGAAAGGCCGCTCAGGGCGCCAAGCGCGCCCGGTGCAGCCGGCTCTTCTCGTACCACTCGGCGATCTCGGGGGTCCACTCCCGCAGATGGGGCCAGATCAGGTCGCAGAGGGCGCGGATCTCCTGCTGGGCGTCGAGCTTGGCGCGCAGGTCGAGGAAGTGGAGCAGGGCCCGCAGGGTGAAGCTCACCACGAAGTGCTGGCGGTAGTCGAAGGGCAGGATGCCGCGGGCGTGCTCCTCGGCGTAGCCAGCGGCCAGCAGGTCGCGGTAGCGCTCGGCGGCGGCGCGGCAGAGCGCAAGATCCACGGCCCGCTGCGCCTCGGAATAGTGATATTTTTTGCCCTGGCGGTCGCTGTAGTCGCCCACGGGTCGCAGGTAGAACACCTCCTCCAGATCCAGCGCCCCATCCGCCGCGCGGCAGATGCGTTCGCCCGTATAGCGCATCGACTGCACATCAAAGCTCACCCCCACCCGGTGGGTGCGCGCCTGCTGCATCACCGAATGGGGGAACCAGCCCACGTTGAGCACGATCTGGGCGTGTTCCAGCGGCCCATAGTGCCCCCGCTCGCCGGCTAGCAGCCGCTTGACGCAGATCTCACCGGCGCGGTGCTCGTCGGGCCATTCGCCGCGGTCATCGGCGACGAAACCCTCGCTGTAGTCCTGGTGCATGCCCGCGTAGACGCAGAGCTGGGGGTTGGGAGTGGCGGCGATCAGATCCACCCGGAAGCGGGGATCCATCGGTTCGGCGGTGGCGTTGGCGGTGGAGGGGGCGCTCATGGGGATTATCCGTGGCTGCGGGGGGCGATCGGGGCGCCCGACGGCGCGGTGGGCGTGGTTGCCGGGGTAGGGGCGCTCAGGTCGCTGATCGCCCCCACGCCAGCCAGCGCCGGCAGGGGCGTGCCCGTCAGCAGGGCGTTGGTGAGGGCCTCCAGCTCCTCCGGGCGGCGCGCCCCCAGGGAGCGGCCCACGGGCTGGCCGCTGGCGTCGAAGAGCTCCAGGTGGGGGATGCCGTTGACCTCGAACCGCTCGATCTCCCCCTGCCAGCGGGGGTTGTCGACATTGAGCAACACCACATCCAGGTCGGCGCGGTGCTGGCGTTCCAGCGTGTCCATCGCCGGGGCCATGGCGCGGCAGGCCTCGCACCAGTCGGCATAGAACTCCACCACGGTGGGCCGGCCATCGTTGAGGGCCGTGGCGAAATCGGGGGAGCGGCGGGCCAGGGCCTCCAGGGACGCCTCCGGGTGCAGCCCCCCCCGCAGCCAGAGCAGCAGCACCGCCAGGGCCGCGGCCACGGCGGCGAGCAGCATCCGCTCGCGTCGGCCCAGGCCGGGGCTCGGGGGAGGCGGCGGGGTGGCCGGGGTGGCGGACATGGTGGGGGGGGCCGGAGCGTCGGATCGGCTGCACTCTGGCAGCTTTGCGGTTGCTAGCGTCCGGGGAACGGGCCTGGATGCGTGAAGCGACGCCTCACCCTGCATTTCCCCCGGGAGGCGGTGCACCAGCCGATCACCTATCGCCTGGCGGTGGATTTCGACATCGCCGCCAAGATCCTGCGGGCCCAGATCGCGCCGAACCAGAGCGGCACGATGGTGGTGGAGCTCTCCGGCGACATCGATGAGCTGGAGGCGGCCCAGGCCTGGCTGCAGAAGCAGGGTTTGCGGCTCAATCCCGCTCCTGGCGAGATCCACATCGCCCCCGACCTCTGCGTCGACTGCGGCCTCTGCGCCAGCGTCTGCCCCAGCGGCGCCCTGGCCTTCGATCCCGCCGCCGAGCGGCTGCGCTTCGAGGCCAGCCGCTGCCTGGTGTGCGAACAGTGCATCCCCAGCTGCCCCCTGGAGGCGATCACCCTGGTGCTGAGCCCGCGATGAAGTCCCTGGCTGGCCTGCTGCTGCTGCCCCTGCGGGCGCCGATGCTGCCGTTGCTGCTGTTGATCAGCGTCTACCTCGGCGTCACCTCCGCGATCCCCGAGGTGGCCTCCAGCCGGCCGCTGGCCAATCTCGAGGCGCTCACCTGGGGGGCGGAATGCGTGCAGGCGATCCTCGTGGTGGTGATCTGCACGATCCCCGACCTGCTGCTGCGCCAGGTGTCCTCGCTGATGGCCAGCAGCCGGGTGATCAGCCTGGTGATCTCCCTGCTGCTGGTGACCATGGCGGGGCTGTACATGCTCCACCTCGAGGTGCTCTCGGTGGTGCTGATCCTCGGGTCAGCGGTGCTGTTGGCCCGCCTCGACCTGGTGCGCATCCGGGTGGTGCCCCGGCCGCTGCTGCTCACCTTGGTGCTCTGCCTGCTGGTGCTCGCCGGTCTCAACGTGGGGCGGCTGATCGGTCCGCATGTGAACCCGCCGCCGGTGGTTCAGCAGGAGGGCTCGCGCTCGCCCTGATAGCTCCAGGCGTTGCCGAGCACCTTTTTCACATACAGGCGGGTTTCCGGATAGGGGATCGCCTCCACCCACAGCTCCGGCGCGCTGTGCAGGCGCGGATCGTCGCTCCACCCCTGCACGGCCCCCGGCCCGGCGTTGTAGCTGGCCACCGCCAGCAGCGGATCCCCCCGCCATTGCGCGAGCAGACCGCGCAGGTAACGGGCGCCGAGGGCGGTGTTGCGTTTCGGATCCTCCAGATCGGCACCGCTGAGGGGTTGGCCGGCCACTTCGGCGGCGGTGTCGGGCATCAGCTGCATCAGCCCCACCGCGCCGACGGCGGAGCGCACCGCGGGGGTGAAGCGCGATTCCTGCTTCGCCACCCCCAGCAGCAGATCCTCCGATAGCCCCTCCCGCTCGGCCGCGCTGCGGAAGGCCTCCTCGAAACGGCGGGGATGGAGGCTGCGCTCCAGCTGGGGCATGAGCTCGCAGCGCTCCGGCGGCAGGGAGAGGCTGGCCTTCTCCAGCTGGCCCAGGCCGGTCCAGTCGTCCCCCACCCCCTGGCGCAGCCGTCCTTCCAGCAGCAGCTCGCGGCTGTCCTGCGGCGGGCGGCTGCCGCGGCGGTGGCGCCACACCTCCCAGGCCTCGGTGCTCTGGCCGAGCCGCCAGAGCCGGTCGAGGCGGGCGTCGCCGCTGGCGAGCGGGTCCCAGGCGCCGGCCGCCTTGCCGCTGGGGGGCGCCCCGCCGAGCCGCCTGGCGTCCAGGGCCAGGTCGCCTTCGCCCAGCTGCACCGCCGCCCGCCAGCCGTAGTAGCCGCCGGGGTGGTGCAGGCGCAGTTGTCGCCAGGTGGTGGTGGCGGCTTCGTCGCGGCCGAGCTGGCGCTGCGCATACCCAAGCCAGAAGCGCTGCCGTGCCGCCAGCGGCGGTGGCAGCCGCTCCGGCGGCACGGCCTGAAGCAGGGCTTCG
>JBILEP010000260.1:0-3630 GCA_044352045.1 Cyanobium sp.
CGCCCCGATTCACCGGGAAGCCCCCGGCCTCACCGAGCTGGAAACCAAGCCGAAGGTGTTCGAGACCGGCATCAAGGTGATCGACCTTCTGGCGCCTTACCGCCAGGGGGGCAAGGTGGGCCTGTTTGGCGGCGCCGGCGTGGGCAAAACGGTGCTGATTCAAGAGCTGATCAACAACATCGCCAAGGAGCACGGCGGGGTGTCCGTGTTCGGCGGCGTGGGTGAGCGCACCCGCGAAGGCAACGACCTCTACGAGGAATTCAAGGAGTCTGGAGTGATCAACTCCGAAGACCTCTCGAAATCCAAGGTGGCCCTCTGCTATGGCCAGATGAATGAGCCCCCGGGCGCGCGCATGCGCGTGGGCCTTTCGGCGCTCACCATGGCCGAGCATTTCCGCGACGTGAACAAGCAGGACGTGCTGCTGTTCATCGATAACATCTTCCGCTTCGTGCAGGCCGGCTCCGAGGTGAGCGCCCTGCTCGGCCGCATGCCATCGGCTGTGGGTTACCAGCCCACCCTCGGCACCGACGTGGGCGAACTGCAAGAGCGCATCACCTCCACCCTGGAGGGTTCGATCACCTCCATCCAGGCGGTGTATGTGCCGGCGGACGACCTCACCGACCCGGCTCCCGCCACCACCTTCGCCCACCTCGACGCCACCACGGTGCTCAGCCGCGGCCTGGCCTCGAAGGGCATCTATCCGGCCGTGGATCCGCTCGATTCCACCAGCACCATGCTGCAGCCCAGCGTGGTGGGCGACGAGCACTACCGCACCGCCCGGGCCGTGCAGAGCACCCTGCAGCGCTACAAGGAACTGCAGGACATCATCGCCATCCTGGGTCTCGACGAACTCTCCGAAGACGACCGTCTCACGGTGGACCGGGCCCGCAAGATCGAGAAGTTTCTCTCCCAGCCCTTCTTTGTGGCTGAGATTTTCACCGGCCAAAAGGGCGAGTATGTGAAGCTCGAGGAAACCATCAAGGGCTTCAACCTGATCCTCAGTGGCGAAATGGACAGCCTTCCCGAGGCGGCCTTCTATCTGGTGGGCAACATCGACCAGGTGAAGGCCAAGGCCGAGAAGATCCTGGCCGAAGCCAAGGGCTGATTGATCCCCGTTTCCCCCTGCTGATCGGAGCCCCCCCATGACCCTCTCCCTGCGCGTTCTCGCCCCTGACAAGAGCGTCTTCGACGGCAACGCCGACGAGGTAATCCTGCCCAGCACCACCGGCCAGCTCGGCATCCTCACCGGCCACGTCTCGATGCTCACCGCCCTCGAAAGCGGTGTGCTGCGCCTGCGGGAGGGCAGCTCCTGGCAGTCGATCGCCGTCAGCGGCGGTTTTGCTGAGGTGGAGGCCAACGAGGTCACCGTGCTCGTCAACGCGGCCGAACTCGGCGGCCGCATCGACGCCGCCGCGGCCGAGAAGGAGTTCGCGGCCGCCCAGCAGGCGGCCGCCGGCTTCGAAGGCCAGCCCCCCAGCCCCGAAAAGATCAAGGCCCAACAGGCGCTGGCCCAGGCCCGGGCCCGCCTGCAGGCTGCCCGCGGCAGCTGAGCCGCCGCAGGGCCTGGCCGCCATGGCCCTGCGCCTGTTTCTCGACTCCGCCGACCCCAAGGCCTGGTCGGAGTGGCTCCCCAGCGGCGTGTTCCATGGGGTGACGACCAACCCCACCCTGCTGCGGCGGGCCGAGTTGCCCTGCCAACTGGACTCCCTCGCTGCCCTCAGCCGGCAGGCCCTGGATCTGGGCTGCCAGGAAGTCCACCTGCAGGCCTGGGGCGCTGACGCCGCCGCCCTTGAAGCCTGCGGCCGCGCCCTTGCCGCGCTTGCCCCCGAGCAGGTGGTGGTGAAGCTGCCGGTTCACCGGCAAGGGGCCCTGGCGGCCGCCCGGCTGATCGACGCTGCCATCCCCGTCACCTTCACCGCCTGCTATGCGGTGCCCCAGGTGCTGGTGGCGGCGGCCCTTGGGGCCAGGTACATCGCCCCCTACCTGGGCCGGATCAGCGACCTCGGCCGCGATGGTGCCGCCGAGGTGGTGGCGATGCAGCGCAGCCTGCGGGGCTGCGGTTCGCCGGTGCGCCTGCTGGTGGCCAGCCTGCGCCGGCCGGAGGAGATGGGCCAGCTGGCCGCCGCGGGGCTGGACACCTTCACGATCAGCCCGGAGGTGGCGGCGGCGCTGTTCCACTGCCCGGACACGGAAACGGCCGCCGCCCGCTTTGAGCGGGATGCGGCGGCCGGGTGATCGGGGGATGGGCGCCCCGGATCAGGCGGTACCGCAGAAGGTGACATCGGGGAAGCGACCCTTGGCCTCCTCCAGCGACTTGCCGCGGCCCTCTTCCTGCCAGTAGTTGATCACCTCGGTGGCCTTGTTGAGGATCTCCACCCGCTCGTTTTCGGTGATCCAGCTCTTGCCCTCCAGCTCGGTCTTCAGGGTTTCCCAGGCATCCTCCCGGGGCCAGAAGAAATAGGCGGTGAGGGGGCTGGGGCCGCCGCCGACGATCTGGTCGACCGCCAGGGCGACGTTGTCGGGCAGCCAGAGGATCTTCAGCAGGAAGCGGCCCTCATCGGCCTTGGGGGTGTAGCCGGAGGGAACACCGTCCTCGTCGATGGTGGCGGTGGCCAGGGCGGCCGTGCCACCGCGCAGCACTGGACGACCCTCGGTGACCGCGGCGGCGGTGGTGACCGCCTCAGCGCCGATCTCCGCGGCAACGTCGACTGCGGCGCCCGCGGCGCTTTCTGGGGCTGTCATGGCGGCGCTGCTCAAGGGGCGGGGGACAAACCACTAACGTACCAGCCGAGCGTGCGGCCCGCCCTGGTTCCCCCCCCCTCCCCGCACCACGGGATCCCCGGCGCGGCCCCCCGGGCGATCGTCCTGTTCGACATCGACGGGGTGATCCGCGACGTGGCCGGCAGCTACCGGCGGGCGATCTTGGAGACGGTGCACCATTACGGCGGCTGGCGCCCCGATCCCGCGGCGATCGACACCCTCAAGGCCGAGGGCCTCTGGAACAACGACTGGCAGGCCTCCCTGGAGCTGCTGCGCCGCGGCGGCCTGGCGCCCCTGCCCGAGCTCGGCGCCTTGGCGGAGGTCTTCGGGAGCTATTACTTCGGCGGCGACCCGGATGGCGATCCGGCGCTGTGGCGGGGCTTCATCGGCGATGAGCCCCTGCTGGTGGCGCCCTGCTTTTTTGAGCAGCTCACGGCGGCGGGACTTGTGTGGGGATTCGTGAGCGGCGCCGAACCCTCCTCGGTGCGCTACGTGCTGGAACGGCGCCTGGGTCTGATGGCCCCCCCCTGCATCGCCATGGGCGACGCGCCGGACAAGCCCGATCCCACCGGCCTGCTGCGGCTGGCCCAGGAGCTGCTGCAGCGCACCAGGGGCCTCGGACTGGGTTCCCAGGCCCCGCCGGTGGCCTACCTGGGCGACACCGTGGCCGACGTGGAAACAGTGCAGCGAGCCCGGCATCAACACCCCGACCAGCGCTTCTGGAGCCTGGCGGTGGCGCCCCCCCATCTGCACGGGCCCGAGCAGCGTGAACGCCGGGGCGCCTATGAAGCCCGCCTGCAGGCAGCAGGAGCCGACCGGATCCTGGCCCGCACGGCGGACGTGGCTGGGGCCATGCTGGAGTTGGTGGGC
>JBILEP010000261.1:0-3618 GCA_044352045.1 Cyanobium sp.
GTGCGCCTCCTCCAGGGGACAACGGGCCGAGACTCCCAGGTTGATCGGGCTGAAGCAGCCCGCCTCCAGCCGCTGCACCGCCGCCCGGCCGATCATCGCGGCGTTGTCGGTGCACCAGGCCAGGGGTGCCATACGCCAGCTGAGCCCCTGCGCCGCGGCTCGCTCCCCCAGCAGCGCCCGCAGTCGGGCGTTGGCAGCCACCCCGCCGACGAGCACCAGGGTGTCGAGCCCTTCCTCAAGGGCGCAGCGACAGCTGCGTTCCACCAGCACCTCCGCCACCACCCGCTCGAAGCTGGCCGCCAGGTCGGACAGCGGCAGGGGGGCGCCCGTGGCCTCCAGCGCCCGCACCTGGCGCAGCACGGCGGTCTTCAGGCCGCTGAAGCTGAAGTCGTAGGGATAGAAGCCCCCTTCCGGCCGCGACACCCGCCCGCGGGGCAGGGGAAAGCGGCTGGCATCCCCGCCCGCGGCAGTCGCCTGGATCGCTGGCCCGCCCGGATACCCCAGCCCCAGCAGGCGGGCCACCTTGTCGAAACACTCGCCGGCGGCGTCGTCGTGGCTGCGGCCCAGCCGTCGGTAACGCCCCGGCCCCTCCACCCGCACCAGCTCGGTGTGGCCGCCGCTCACCAGCAGCACCAGATAGGGGCCTTCGGGCAGGGGGTCGCCCAGCTGCACCGAGCAGAGGTGGCCCTCCAGGTGATGGACCCCCACGAACGGCAAGCCATGGAGCCGGGCCAGGGTGCGGGCCGTCACCGAACCAACCAGCAGCGCCCCCACCAGACCGGGGGTGACGGTGGCGGCCACGGCATCCAGCTGGCGAGGGTGCAGACCGCTTTCCGCCAGCACCCGCTCGATCAAGCCCGGCAGGGCCTCCAGGTGTCGGCGGGAGGCGATCTCCGGCACCACGCCGCCCCAGCGGGCGTGCTCCTCCACCTGGGAGGCGATGGCGCTGGCCAGCACCCTTCGCCCCGAGACGATCGCCGCGGCGGACTCGTCACAACTTGTTTCGACGGCCAGAACGGTGGGCATGGGCCTCAGGCGGCTCCCCTACTGTCCGCTGGTGACATCCTGCCCCCCCGGCAGGTCCCATTCCGGCTCCCTCTCCATGCGCCGTTCCATGCGCCGACTCCTCACCGGCCGTCTGATGGCGGTCCTCCTCTCCGCCTTCCTGCTCTTCGGCCTGGCCCCCGTGGCCCAGGCGGACATCGGCGGGCTCACCCCCTGCTCGGAGAGTGCCCGCTTCCAGTCCCGCGCCGCCGCCGCCAAAACCGAGCAGGCCAAGGCCCGCTTCGAGCGTTACAGCCAGGCCCTCTGCGGAGCGGACGGCCTGCCCCACCTGGTCGTGGATGGCCGCTGGAGCCACGCCGGCGACTTCACGATCCCCGGCATCGCCTTCCTCTACGTCGCCGGAACCATCGGCTGGGCTGGCCGCACCTACCTGATGGCCGTGCGCCAGCGCAAGGACGCCCAGACCCACGAGATCCAGATCGACCTGCCCCTGGCCTTCAAGAGCACCCTGGCCGCCGCCCGCTGGCCCCTGGCCGCCCTTGGTGAGCTCACCTCCGGCAAGCTCACTGAGGCCGACAGCAAGATCACGGTTTCGCCTCGCTGATCGCTCCCCCGCCGCCCCTCCTCACCCCGACCGATGAAGAAATTCCTCACCACCGCGCCCGTATTCGCCGCGATCTGGTTCACGATCACCGCGGGAATCATGATTGAGTTCAATCGCTTCTTCCCGGATCTCCTCTTCCATCCCCTCTGAGCCCGCCGCTCCGCACACCGTCATCCGCAGGGCTCCACAGGGGCCCTTTTTCATGGCGGCATCCCGGCGCGGCCCCTCAGGCTGACGCGCCCGCCAGGCCGCAGAGCTGCTCCAGCTCGGCCAAGGCCCGCTCCAGGTCGTCGTTGACGACGACGGCGTCGAACTCCGCCTCCGCCTGGAGCTCCTCCCGGGCCCGCTCCAGGCGCCGGCGGATCGCCTCCTCGCTGTCGCTGCCCCGGCCGCGGATGCGGCGCTCCAACTCCGGAAAGGAAGGGGGCCGCAGCAACACCTGGAAGCCGGTGGGAAAGCTGCGCCGCACCTGGCGCGCCCCCTCCAGCTCGATCTCCAGCAGCACCGTCTGGCCGGCGTCCAGGCGCTGTTGCACCGCCGCCCGAGGGGTTCCGTAGAGATTGCCGGCGAATTCCGCCCACTCGAGGAAGCCGTCGGCGTTCACCTGCTTCTCAAAGGCCGTCCGCTCCAGGAAGAAGTAGTGCTGTCCCTCCACCTCCCCGGAGCGGGGCTGGCGGGTGGTGGCGGAGACCGAGAGCCAGATCCCCGGATGGCGCTCCAGCAGCCGGGCCACCAGGGTGCCCTTGCCCACGCCGCTGGGGCCGGTGATCAACAGCAGCCGTCCAGCGGGTACGGAACTGGGCATCGAAGCAACGGGCGGGCGGGGGATCTCACGAGAGTATGGGGGCACAGGCGCGGGGGAACGGCCGCAGGCCGCAGCCATGGCAGGGGAGAGGGGGCAGAACGGGATGGGGGCGCCACTGCAGCCCCTGGATGCCACCGGGTTGCGGGCGGTGCTGGCGGAGTTGCGGCCCGCCCTGCTGCCCAGCCGTTTCGAGAAGGCCCAGCAGAGCGCTGCCCGCACCGTCCAGCTGGGGCTCCGCAGCCTGGCGGGATCCTTCTGGCTGGAGCTGAGCTGGCGGCCGGAGGCGCCGCTGCTGCTGGCGATCCCCCCACCGCCCCGGGAGGGGGACGGCAGCACCCTGGCCCGCCAGTTGCAGCACGGCCTGCGGGGCCTCAGCCTGGTGAGCCTGGAGCAGCAGGGCTGGGAGCGGGTGGTGGAGCTGGGCTTCGCCACCCGCCCCGGCGAGGCGCCGCGACGCTGCCTGGTGCTGGAGCTGATGGGTCGCCGCAGCAATCTCTTCCTGCTCGATGAGCAACGGCGGGTGATCGCCCTGGCCCACCAGGTGCGGGAGAGCCAGTCGCGCCAACGGCCGATCGGCACCGGCGACCTCTACCGGCCGCCGCCGCCGCTGCAGGGGGAGGTGCCCCGCCTCGGGGAGGAGCAGGCGAGCTGGCGGCGGCGGCTTTGCCTGCAGCCGTTGCCCCTGGCCAAAGCCCTGCCCGCGGCGTACCAGGGGCTCGGGCCGGCGCTGGTTCGCCAGCTTTGCGAGGGCCTCATCCCCCAGGGCGACCCGCTGGGCCTGCCCCTGGCCCAGCGGCCGGTGGGGGATCTCAGCGAGGGCGACTGGCAGGCCCTGCACCGGCGTTGGACCCTCTGGCTCGAGGCCGTGGAGGGCGAACGCTTCCGGCTGCGCTGGAGCCGCGCTGGCGAGTGGCGTTGCTGGGATGGGGGGGAGGAGGGCGCCGCCCCCGGGGCCTCTGGCCCGTTGCCGATCAATGCAGCCCTGGCCGCCTACTACCACGCTCAGCTGGCGGTCCGGGAGCGGCTGCAGCGGCGCGACACCCTTGCCCGGCGACTCCAGCAGGCCCTGGCGCGGGAACGGCAGGAGGCGGAGCGCCAGCAGGCCCTGCTCGCTGCCATCCCCGCCGGGGAGGAGATGCGCCAGCGGGCCGACAGCCTGCTCAGCCTGCCCTCCCCCAGCCGCCCACAGATCGATGAGGCGCAG
>JBILEP010000262.1:0-3598 GCA_044352045.1 Cyanobium sp.
CTTTTGCCGTGGTGAAGGGCAAGCCTGTCGGCAGGGGTGATCGAGATCACAGCAGCTACCAGCTTCTTCTCACTGCGACCGGATCGACAAGCGAAGAGGCTATGCAAGCGGGCCAGAAACACCCGCCCATCCTGTACTTCTCAACCCCGAGTCAAGCCATGCCAGTTCTTACCATCAGGCACCTGAAAACCAACGGCCCAAAGTTCCATTGGCAGCCCAATCCAAACCGTCGCATCACCGTGTCTGCCGACATGTACGTGGAGGACGACGAAACCTTCGGCTCCAACGAAACCGTGCGGCGTCAGAAAACCAATTCAGCCATTCTTAGCGCCATGGGCATCGCCCAGTCCGTGATGGACTTCGAGGTGCGCATGGGCGGTGAAATCCGGGTGGAGTTCATCGTGACAGCATCGCTGTTTGATTCCCGTGGCAATGCCATGATCAATGGTGACCTGAAGCTCTATGAAGGCACGTCGGAAAGCACGGGAGATCTGGACGGCGTTCGCCAGTTTCAGCTTTATATCCCCGCTGGCGCGACCATCAACCACTTCGTGAGGGTGAACAATGACGACGAGGGTGGCGACTTTGCCACCATCGCTCTCACGGTCACCAATTCCGGCGTCTGAAGCGGCAGCGGCTTGACCCACCGGGGGAGGGGGCAAACCGGCTTTGGCGGCATCAGCCGCCAAAGCCGGTCTGATACGCCTCACTGAACTCCTGCCAATCCTGCTTCACCTGGATGGCATAGCTCTTGGCGTAATCCAGCATGGGTTGGCGCCAGGCTGAGGCGTGGCCGAAGGCGATCCACTCATCCAGGCTGGCGGCCCCCTGCCAGCTGGCGCTGCGCAGGTGGCTCCAGGCCACCAGGCGGCCCATGGAGGCCAGCACGAGCTCCAGGCGCGACAGCTTGCCGTTCCAATCCTTGAGCTGGAGGCTGTCGGAGCTGGGCATCAGTTCGCGCAGCACATACGACTGGCCTTCGTAGGCGACGGCGGTGGCGAAAGCGGGCGCGACGGCCCGACCGCGACTTTGCACCGCCACCACCCGCTCTGCCTCATTTGGCCAGGGGGGCTGGGGCAGGGGCAGATAGGGCGTGAGGCTGGAGCCGGGTTGCACCTTCAGATCCAGCAGGAAATGCCCATCGGCCTTGCCGCGGCCATCGACGAGAATGGTGTAGCGCTCCAGGCCCAAACTGCCAACACCTGCGATGCGGCGGGCCACGTCATGCACGTGAAAAAAGTCTGCCTGTTCATGCACCTGTTCCACCTGGGCCAGGATGGCCCGCACCTTCGCCTGGCTCCCCTCGTCGGCGGCGAGGGCGTGCTCGCCATCGAGGAGCAGGCGCTTGCCACCGGGCTCGGTGCGCGACGCGATCAGCGTCTCGCGGGAGCGATTTTTCAGGCCTTTCAGCAGATCGCGGATCATACCCTCGGCCGTGGCGCGTTCGAGCCAGCGGGCTTTGCCCAGGCAGAGCTCCGCGCAGTAGGCATTCAGGTAGATCTGGCTCAGGGCTTCGGCCTGCTGCTCGTCGAGCCGGAACCCTTTGCGCGCCGTCCACATGCTGGCCAGGAGGCGGGCCCCATCCCAGGCGGCGGGGGCTCTGGCGGATTCATCGAAATCATTGATGTCGAAGTACACCAGCCGGTTGTCGCCCTTGTAGCTGCCGAAGTTTTCCAGGTGCAGATCACCGCAGATCCAGGCGGCGGGGCTGGCATCCAGAGGGGAGCCCTGGGGCCAATCTTCATAGAACAGATGGCAGCTTCCTCGAAAGAAAGCGAAGGGACCCCTGGCCATCGCTGCATACTTCATCGCCAGGCGCTGGGGGTCACGGCCCCGGTTGAAGGCTTGCAGACGCTCGGGGATGGTGGCCATGGCGTTGGCGGCGCAGAGCTCCGCTGGGGATCAGACCTTGAAGACCGAAGAGGATGGCACGACAGCAAACCAATCAAGAACGGGGTCGTCCATGGATTCCGCTTGATGAAAGCCCAGGGAGTTTACAAAGAAGCCCGGCAAATGTTTACAGAGGTTGAACGTGGCGGCTTGCCACAGCAGGCGGACCTTCCGGCTGTAGACCAACGCCAGCGTTGTTCCTACGGTGAGAACCCGAACGCAAGCGGCCATGTCCATCCTCAGTGCGATCACGGCCACGGAGGAGCGCTACCAGCAGCGGCGAGAGGAGCGTCGCGACAATCTGGCCCGCATCAAGAGCGGCCAGATCCTGAGCATCGGCGCCAATACGCACGCTCTGGTGCGTCGGCGCATGGAGCGGCTGCACGCCGACCCCGATTTCGTGCTCAGCCTGCGCGAGAAGGGACTGGCCTTCGATCCGGAGGGTCCAGGGCGCACGCCGCGGCAGTTCCCGCGCGCCCTGGAGCGGGTGCTGGACAGCAACGACCTGATGGGGCTGCGCTTCTTTGAGCAGGGGTTGCGGGTGGCCCGCGCCGTGGGGCGGGTGCATGTGCGCGACGAGCGGGGCGCGCCCCTCGGCTACGGCACCGGCTTCCTGGTGTCGCCGCGGCTGCTGCTCACCAACCAGCATGTGCTCTCCAGCGCCACCCAGGCCCGCCGCTGCCTGGTGGAGTTCAACTACCAGGAGAACGCCAGCGGCGAGATCCAGGCCAGCGAGGTGTTCGCCCTCGCCCCGGCGGAGCTGTTCCTCTGCGACGAGGAGCACGACTACGCCTTGGTGGCCGTGACGCCCGATCCGGGACTGGCCGCCTACGGCTGGCTGCCCTTGATCGAAGACCAGGGCAAGCTGCTGGTAGGGGAGACGGTGAACATCATCCAGCACCCCAACGGCGAACCGAAGCAGCTGGCGATCCGCAACAACCAGGTGGTGGACGAACTGGAGCTGTTCCTCCACTACCAGACCGACACCGACCCGGGCTCCTCCGGCTCACCGGTGTTCAACGACCAGTGGGAGGTGGTGGCGCTGCACCACTCGGGGGTGCCGAAGCGCAACAAGGCGGGGGAGGTGGTCACCAACGACGGGCGGGTGTGGCAGGAGTGGATGGGGGAGCAGCGCATCGCCTGGCTGGCCAATGAGGGGGTGCGGGTGAGCCGGCTGGTGCGCCACATCCGCGAGCAGGAGCTGCCCACCGAGGCGGAGCCGCTGCGCCAGGAGCTGCTGCGGACCATCCCAGCGCCGCCGGAAGCGCCAGCGTTGGTGGAGAGCGTGCCGGCCCCGATCCCGGCGGCCCCGATCCCCGCGGGCGGCTCCACTTGGACGATCCCCCTGCAGCTGAACCTGACCGTGACGGTGGGCACGCCGCTGAACGGCGCGGTCGCCGCCGCAGCCGAGGAACGGGAGCTGCTGGGCCTCTTCGGCCGGCGACCCAGCCCGCCGGCCACGCCCGCGGCGCCCCCAGCGCCCGCGGTGTTCCGCCTGGAATCGCTGGAGCGCCGCGCCTTCGACTGGCAGACGGCCCTGTCGTTGGCCTTGGCCAGCGAGCTGGCCTACAGCCCGGCGGCGGAGGTGGAGCGGCGGGCGCGGGCCTGGGGTTTCCAGGATTGCTCCTTCGTGGAGGCGGGGGCGGCCCAGGGCTTCCTGGCCAGCACCGCCAGCCTGGTGCTGGTGGCCTTCCGCGGCACCGAGAGC
>JBILEP010000264.1:0-3550 GCA_044352045.1 Cyanobium sp.
GTGTAGGCCACGGCGCGGCTGTAGTCGAGGCCGAACCAGCGCACCAGCCAGAGGGTCACGAACAGGCCGGTGCCGGAGGTGAGCGAGCCGTTGAGGAAACCGATCGCGAACAGTCCCAGCCCGCCGAGGAGCAGCCGGCCGGCGTCGCGGGGTTGGGGACGGGCCTGGACCCCCAGGGCCGGCGAGGCGAGGGAATAAAGCCCGAGGCCGATCGTGAGCAGGCCGAGCAGCAGGGTGCAGAGCCTGGGGGGCAGGGCGAGCACCACCTTGGCCCCGAGCACCACACCCGGGAGGCCGGTGGCGAGCACGAAGGCCGCCAGCTTCGGGTTGAGTGAGCGCTCCCGCAGGTGGCGCAGGCTGGCGCCGACGCCCAGGGCCACGCTGGCCAGCTTGTGGGTGGCCAGGGCCAGGGGGAAGCTCAGCCCGAGCAGGATCAACACGGGCAGCTGCACCAGGCCCGCCCCGCCGCCCGCCAGGGCTGAGAGCAGGTTGGCCAGCAACGAGGCGCCGAAGAGGGCCAGTTGCAGCAGCGGGTCGGCGGGGTTCATCCCCCCGCCTGCTTCGGCCGGAAGCCGGCCTGCTCCAGGGCCGCCAGGGCCGCCGCCACCTGGTCGCCCTGCAGCTCGATCTGGCCGTCCTTGAGGGTGCCGCCGGTGCCGCAGGAGGCCTTGAGCTTTTTCAGCAGGTCCCGCGCTTCCGCCTCGCCCACCTCCAGCCCCGTGATCGCCGTCACCAGCTTGCCGCCCTTGCCCGCCTTGCTGCGCTGCACCCGCACCCGTTGCTGGGTCTTCGGGGTGGCCGGCGCCGACGGTCGCGCCAGACCCGGCGCGGCGGTGCTCTCCCGGTTGAACTCCTGCCAGCCGCCCTTTTTGCCCATCCGCCCCGACCCGCCGCATGCCTTGATTCTGGAGGGGAGCGGCGCCGCAGCGGCTCCTGCGGCCGATCGTTCCCCTTAACCTTGGCCCCCCTGCGCCCGCCGGCATCCCGTGACGCTGGAGCCGCCGTGCGGCCTGAAGCCCCCACTGCTGGCGGCTCCGCTGCTGGCGGGGTCCCTGCTGGTGGCCCTGGGGCCGCCTGCCGGGATGGCTGCGGAGCTCGGATCGCTTGCCCCCTTCGTGGAGATCCGCCCGGGGGACTGGGTCTACCAGGCCCTGGGCCGGCTGGTGGCGGCTGAGGCCTGCGGCGCGCCGGCCCAACGCCAGCAGGTCCTCGCCGCCCTGCCGCTCAGCCGCTGGGAGGCGGCCGCCCTGCTCGAGGGCTGTCTGGGGGCTGCCCGGGTGGACAGCGATGAGGTCCGCCGCCTGCGGCTCGACTTCGCGGCGGAGTTGGCCCTGTTGCGCGAGCGCCTCGGTGGGCTGGAGACGCGCGCCGCGGCGCTCAGCGCCACCAGCTTCTCCCCCACCAGCAGCCTGCGTGGCGATGTGCGCTGGTGGATCGGCAGCGTGCGCTATGGCGGCAACCAGATCGAGGCGGGCCGCAACCGCTACGCCGGCCGGCCGCTGCGCGATGGCTTCGCCTTCAACACCGACGTCCGCCTGACGCTCGCCAGCAGCTTTGACGGCGCCGATCTGCTGCGCCTGCGCCTGCGCGCCGGCAATGGCGGCTTTTCGGCCTTTCGCGACACCATCGCCCCCAGCCTGCGGGTCAGCGGTCTGAGCCCGGGCACCTGCGAGGTGGGCCGCTTCTGCCGCAACAACCTGCTTGGTCTCGACAAGCTCTATTACCAGCGCCCGCTCGGCGCCAGCTGGCAGATCAGCGTCGGCAGCCGCATCGACCAGAAGGACATGATCGGCATCTGGCCGTCGCTGTTCGACGACAACGAGCTGATGCTCTCGCTCTTCGGCAAGGCGGGGGCACCCGGGGCCTACAGCGACCTCCGGGGGGCCGGGGTGGGGCTGATCTGGAAGCGGGCGAGCGGTCAGGATCGGGATCCGGGGCCGGTGCTGAGCGCCGTCTATGTCGCCTCGGCGGCGGCGGAGGGCAACCCGGCCCTCGGTGGCATCGCCTCCGCCGGCGGCCTGGCCGCCGGCACGTTGCAGGCCGGCTGGATCGGCTCAGGCTGGGCGGTGGCCGGCGCCTACACCCGCAACCAGGCCGGTGCCCTCGATGCCAGCGGCATGACACCCCTGGCCCGCCAGAGCTGGCCCCAGCCGCGGCCAGGCCTCGGCGGTGCCGTCGACTCCTGGGCGGTTTCGGGCTTCTGGCAGCCGGCGACCGCCGGCTGGATCCCGTCCCTCAACGTCGGCTGGGGCCTCAATCGCAACCGCTACGACCGTACCGGTCCGAACCGGGCGGCGCCGCTGCTGGCGGCCGAGAGCCAGTCGTGGATGGTGGGCCTGAACTGGTTTGACGTGCTCACGGCTGACAGCGAGCTGGGCTTCGCCATCGGCGCGCCGGTGTTTGTCACGGCCTATCGCAATCCAGCCGGCGAGCGGGGGGCCGCCGACAGCTCGCTCTTGATGGAGCTCTGGTACCGCTACCAGGCCAGCGATTGGCTGACGATCAGCCCGGGCCTGTTCTGGTTGCCCCGGCCCCGGGGTCAGCTCAGCGCCGCCGGCAGCAGTTTTGACAGCACCCCCCTGCCCCTCAGCCGGGGGGAGCGCTTCTCGGCCCTGGGGGCGCTGCTGAAACTGCGCTTCCGCTTCTGATGCCCATGGTCCGCCGCTGCCCCATGCTGATCGCCCCGCTGGTGGCGGTTCTGCTGGCTCCGCCCCTCGCCGTGCCGGCGAGCGACGGCCGGGAGTGGCTGCGGCTGCGCTTCAGCCAATCGAGCCGCGCGCCCCTGTTGCGCTCCCACCTGCAGCTGCTGATCCGGCCGAGCGACCGTTCCGGGCCCGTCGCGGTCCTGCTGCTGGACTGGCCGGCTCGGTTCGATGGCCGCCTGCTGCTGCAATCAGTGCGCCTCTGCCGCATGGCCATCCCGCCGCAGATGGCCCTCAGCCGTTGTGTCGAGGAGCTGCCGGCCCGAGTGGAGCGGCTGGGGCCCGGCTCGCTGCGGGTGGTGCTCGAGCGGCCCCTGGCGGGCGATGCGGTGCATGGCCTGTCGCTGCTGCTGTTCAACCCCAGCCGCGCCGGCCTCTACCCGGTGCGGCTGCGGGTTTCCCCGGCGGCCGACCCCGCCGCCGAGCCCGTCCCCCTCGGCAGCTGGTGGATCCCGATCGAGACCGATGACGACTGATCTGCGCGGCGGGACCACCCCCCTCCCTCAGGCCGCCCCCGCTTCCACCACGCTCACCGCCGAGGGGGTGGGCACGATCCGCCGCAGGGCCAGCCCGGCCCGCTCCAGCAGGCTCGCGTAGTCGTCGGCGCTGCGCTCCTTCCCGCCCTCGGTCATCACCAGCATGTTGAGGTCGAGCAGCTTGCCGGGGAAGGGATCGTTGCCTGCCGGAATCACCTGCTCCACGATCAGCACCCGCCCGCCCTGCGCCAGGCCTGCGCGGATCGGCGCCAGGATCCGCAGGCAGGCCTCATCGCCCCAGTCGTGGAGGATGTGCTTGAGCAGGTAGGCGTCGGCGCCGGCGGGGGCCTCCGCGAAGAAATCGCCGCCCCG
>JBILEP010000265.1:0-3543 GCA_044352045.1 Cyanobium sp.
CGTTCGGGTGCGCGTGCGACGCGGCCCCAGTTCTGCCGTCAGCAGCATCCGGCCGGTGGGTCGGCCTGCAGCCTTCTGCCGTTGAGCTGGGATGCACGAGCCAGAGTCCTCGGCCATTACCAGCTCGCTCGTGCTGGCCGCCGACGATCCCTTCGCACTGGCGCAGTTCTATGGCGCTCTGCTGGGCGCCCAGCCGCAGCCGGGAATGAGCGCCGCGCACTGGCGTGTGCCCTGGCCGGCCGGCGGCTGGCTGGAGCTCTACGCCCCATCCCGGAACCGGCCGCAGCCGCGCCGGCAGGGTCGCCTGGCGCTGTGTCTGCAACGTCAGGCCGATGGGCCGGGCGCCCTTGCCGATCTCCAGGCCTGGATCAGCACGGCCCTGGATCTGGGTGCCACTTCAGAAGATCCGCCGCGGCAGGAACCGTTCGGCGCTGAGGCCTGGCTGCTGGATCCGGAGGGCAACCGCCTGCTGCTGCTGGTTTTGCCTGCCCCGGGAAAGCCTCCTTTGGGGTGCCACCAGCACCACAAATCCGCTTCTGGAATCCCGGCCGGAGCTGGGCTGCATCACAGGCGGTCTCTGCCTGTGATGCAGCCGGGAATCGATCTGACCCCAAGGGTTCAACAGGGCCGATATTTGCAATGAGCCGTTCCTCTTCTGAACAGGTACCTTGTGATTTGGCAACTCTCCTCATAATCATGGCCACCACTAGCACCGTTCGCTTTCATCTTTTATGAACGACTACAACATCCGGGCCTGGCAGCAGCTAAGCAACTCGGTCCTGCTGCGTTTCCTGTTACTGCTTGCCTGTGGCTGGGGCGTCGTGAAACTGATCGACTATTTCCAAGCGGTGCTCACCCTGTTCATTGCAGCGGCGATGCTGGCGGTTCTGCTGGACTTCCCAGTGCGTCGTTTGGTGCGCCTGGGTTGTGGCAGAAGCCTGGCGATCCTCCTCACCGTGCTGGGGCTCATCGGTGTGGTGAGCCTGTTTGTGAGGGTGCTTGGCTTCCAGTTGGTGAACCAATGTACCGGCCTGCTCAATGATCTGGTTATGGCCTTTCAGCATCCAGATCTGCCCTTTCACAGTTTCCTGAAAACGATTGGGCCCTCTCAGCTGATTGAGCTTTTGCGCGACAGTCTCGGTAAGGGTCTAGGAGTGGTCGGTGGAGCCTTCGCCAGCGTATTTGGCGGCGTTTTTCTGGTCGTGATCGTGGTCTACATGCTCCTCGACAATGGAGCCACTTGGCGCCAGCTTTTGCGCCTATTGCCGAATGACGTGCGCGGCCGCTTTGGCCGAAGCGTACAGAAAAATGTGCTGGGCTTTCTGCGTGGGCAGATCACGCTGATGATCTTTCTGAGCCTGGCCAGTCTCCTTGTCTTCGCTGTACTGGGTGTTAAGTTCTCCTTGGTGCTGGCAATTGTCGTGGGTGTGCTGGATGCCATCCCAGGCATCGGTGCTACCCTCGGCGTGATCGTAGCTGCCACCTTGGTGTTTCTTACCCAGGGGCAATGGCTGTCCCTGCAGGTGGTGGTCGCCTCTGTGGTTCTTCAGCAGATCCAGGACAACCTGATCCATCCTCGGGTAATGGGAGGGGCCCTTGAGATCCAGCCGGTAGTGCTGTTCTTTGCGCTGTTCGTGGGCGAGCGTCTGGCGGGTCTGCTTGGAGTGTTCCTGGCCATTCCCGTAGCTGGCATGATCCTTGGTTGGGAGAAGGATGAGGGAGAGGAAGAATCACCATTTGCCACACCATAACCGATCCCCTGTCGGTGAAGTTGCGTGGCATGCTATCCATGCAGGGAGCTGGTCCTGGTGCGTCACCATTTCGCTCTTGTTCGTGTCCACCAGTCATTGCGAAGTGTCTGCGCGCGCCCCAGGTCCGTGGTGACTCGGAGGTTGTAGCATTTTCAGATGAACGGAGACTTCACAGTCCGAACGCTGGCGATACTGTGGCGAGTTGATGAGTGACGTTAGCGACTCCATATCAGCCCTCTCTGCTCCGGCTACTGCATCGGAGCAGGTGATCGACCTGCACGGTTATGTAGGTGCTCTTCTGCAGTGGGTGCTGATTCCATTTGCCCTTTATTCACTCACCCTCGATGTCTGGCTGACGGACGGAGATCTCAATCAGTTCTGGTACCTCCTTCATCTCACTAGCTGGCTGGCCCTGACCCTTGCTGTGCTCGGGCAACTGATTGTCATCAGCCTCAACGGTGGCTGGCCCCTGCTTCGCTCGATGTTGACCTTGAACCTGCGGCGACCTACCCAAGTATTGGCCACAGCAGGTATGGGCGCCGTGGGCCCTCGCGTGGTCGCCAGCCTGGACCGTGACGAGCCGCGAGTTGGCCTCATGGCCTATCGCCGCTGAGCACAAGGGGATGGACCTCCTTTCTTTTCTTTCCAGTGCGTTATCTGACTTCACTGTGGAGGATTGAGCTGGTGCCCCCCATCCGGCTGCGCCAGCAGGATCGCCCCAACAGACCAAGGGGCCGAACTGATGCCTGAGCCCAATGCCCGCAGGGGTGCATCTGTGTAGCTGTGGTTGCAGCCGACAGGGCTGGTTCTGCGATGGCGCCCATCTGGGAAGAGGCAAGGCCTTCTACGATCTGCGCCTGAGCGAGGCGGGCACGATGCTGATGTGCCGCGTCGGCCGTTCGCACCGCTATCCCCTCTGCGTCGGCCGCCATGCCGCCCAGCCCCGCAGGCTCTGGAGGCGGCCATGGGGATGGGCGCCTCCATCGTGCTGGCCGCCGACGATCCTGCCGCCCTGGCTTCGTTCTATGGCGCTCTTCTTGGCGTTGAGCCGCAGCCAGGACTCAGCTGCGGCAGCCGGGGTGATTGGCACTCTGACGGGCGTGGATGGTCAGGGCCGTGAGGCCCTACGGCTCGCAGGTCTCCTCGTAGCTGCGGATCGCCGCTGCGCTCCGATCCCGCAGGGCTCTGGGCAGCACCCCGATGTCCAGCACCAGATGCCCGCCGGTCCACACCGTTGCGGATAGGGCATGGACGATCACCAGAAGTGGGAACACGAACATGGCAGGACCCGGGCAGCTGCTCCCACGATGGGTGCAATCCAGAGGGGCTGACGGTGAAGGTGATCGTGGATCTGTGCGTGGTGCCGATCGGCGTGGGCGTGCACCTGGCCCCGTACATCGCCGCCTGCGAGACGGTGCTCAGCGACGCCGGGCTCAAGATCCAGCTCCATCCCAACGGCACGGCGATCGAGGGCGAGTGGGAGCCGGTCTTCGCCGCGATCGAGGCCTGCCACCAGGCGGTGCATGCGATGGGCTGCCCCCGCGTCTACACCACCGTGAAAATCAACACCCGCACGGACAAGGACCAGACCCTGGAGGACAAGGTGGCCAGCGTGCAGGCGCTGCTGTGATGCCAGGCCATCCTGATCAGGCCGGCGAGGTTCTCGCCTTCTGGTTTGTCGAAACCCAGCCGCGCCAGTGGTTCGCCAAGGACGCTGCCTTCGACGGGCTGGTGCGGGATCGCTTCCACGGGCTGACCCTGCAGGCCCTCGCCGGTGAGCTCGACGCCTGGA
>JBILEP010000029.1:0-12203 GCA_044352045.1 Cyanobium sp.
GCGCGATGCCCGTGCCGGTGGCCAGCATGATCACCGTGGCGTCCTCGTCGGGGGGGAGCAGCATCTCCTTGCCCACGGGCCCGGTGATCCTCACCTTGGAGCCCGGGGCGATGTCGCAGAGGTAGGTGGAGCAGACGCCGTTGATCGTCTCGCCGTCCTTCTCGTACTGCAGCTGGCGCACGCAGAGGGAGACGGTGCTTCCCTCCAGGTTGTCGCCGTGACGGGTGCTGGCGATCGAGTAGAGGCGAAGCTTGTGGGGCTTGCCGTTGGCGTCGTTGCCCTCGGGGATGATGCCGATGCTCTGGCCTTCGACGTAACGGAGCTGGGGGTCACCCTCGCTGAGGTCGAAGGTGATGTGGTTGACGCGACCGATGGCTCCCTCACCGACAAGGCTGTAGTTGTCGGTGACGGTGCCGATGCAGGGGTTCTTCGGCTTGTAGGTGTTGACGGGGACTTCGGCGTGGCTCACGGCGACGGGTTGGACGGCGGGACTGGCGGCGATCGGAGCGGGTTCGCGGGCCTCGGACGGCTCGCTGCCCTCGGCATCGGCGCTCACCACTTTGATCCGACCACCGTTGAGGGCCACCGTCTGCATCAGCGACTGCAATTGGCCGAAGGGGACGGTGAGGCGGCGCTCGGCGCGGCGTTGGCGGCCCACCCCAAAGCTCTCGATCACCACAGTGAACATGCGGCCGTCGGACTGGATGGCACTGCCTGTGGATACGCGCATCTGGAACGTCCCGCGGAAAACGCGCTGATCATAGGGAACCTTTCCCTCCCACCCTCCAGCGCCCCGCCACGCTCCCCGCGCGCCCCGGCTAGGTTTGAGCTGTCGCCCCGCGACCGCCACCCCGGCCCGGCTTCAGCCCCGACCCGATTTGGCCCAGCTCCTGGCTCCCTTCCTCCCCCGCAACGACGCGCCAGTGGTCGTGTCACCCCT
This sequence comes from Cyanobium sp., assembly GCA_044352045.1. Lineage (GTDB taxonomy): Bacteria > Cyanobacteriota > Cyanobacteriia > PCC-6307 > Cyanobiaceae > Cyanobium. The sequence goes on from JBILEP010000029.1 coordinate 941, forward strand.
CCAGGTCACGGGCACCTGCTCGCTCGACACCATCCATCAGGTGATGGAGAAGCTCCCCCAGGGGGGCCGGCGCCTGGCGGCCCAGCTCCGCCTGGATCTCCATCCCGACTGGCTCTGGACCGTGCTCACGGACTACGAGAACCTCCAGCGCTTCATCCCGAACCTGGCGCTCTCCCGCCAGATCTGGCGCCGCCAGAACCGCGTCTGCCTTGAGCAGGTGGGAACTCAGCAGTTCTGCGGCCTGCGCTTCAGCGCCCGCGTTCAGCTCGAACTGTGCGAAGAGCGGGAGCAGGGACGCCTGGACTTCCGCATGATCGATGGCGACTTCCGTTGCTTCCAGGGCACCTGGGCCATGGGAGCTGACGACTCCAGCAGCTGGTTGCTCTATGACCTGACGGTGCAGGGCAAGCCGGGGATGCCGATCGGGCTGATTGAGCAGCGGCTCAAGGATGACCTCGCCAACAACCTGCGCGGCGTGCAACAGGAAGCGTCCCGGCGGGCCCTGGCGGCGGCGGAATGAGGCCCGGTGGCCAAATGCTCACACCCAACCACTTGTTACAGGTTGAAACCTGAGCGGCGATTGTTGTCTCGCCAATCGCTGCCGCAGCACGATCCCCAGCCGCAGCCCTGAGCCACGGCAGCTGCGGAACCACAACGCACCTGGGCGGAGCGGCAACTGATTTCGGCCGAGCATCTCGACCGATTCACATACCCCCAAGGGGATTCGAACCCCTGTCGCCTCCGTGAAAGGGAGGTGTCCTAGGCCTCTAGACGATGGGGGCGAGGCCTCAGCCCTAGGGCTGACGAGCTGGAAGCTACGGGTCGATGGGACCCTTCGTCAAGGAAGGGTGGGCGTCGTCCGCCGCCGGAGCCTCCAGATTCAGGGGTGACCAGGGCGCACTCGGCGCCGGCGGCGGCGGTTCCGGAGCGCTCTGGCCGCTCCACACGGGCACTGTGAAGTGGAAGCAGGCCCCCTCACCCGGCGCGGACACCACCCAGATCCGGCCCCCATGCACCTCGGCGATGCGCCGGCAGACGGCCAGCCCCACGCCGTAGCCGGAGGTGCTGCCAGAGGTCTGGGGCAAGCGAACCCGGTCCTGGAAGATCCGCTGCTGCTCCGCGCTGGGAATGCCCGGCCCGCTGTCGCAGATGCTCGCCTGCAGCCACTGGCTGGTGCGGTGCAGCAGGGTGAGGCTGACGCGGCCGCCCTCGGGGGTGTACTTCAGGGCGTTCTCCAGCAGGTTGAGCAGCACCTGCCGCATCCGCCGCTGGTCGGCGTAGACATCGGGCAGGTCGGCGGGGATGTCGGTGACCAGCTCCAGATCGCGGCCCACCCACAGCTTCTCGAGCTCCAGGATCGCCTCGGCCGCCACCTGGCCCAGATCCAGGCGCTGGGGGTTGAACAGGGCCTCCCAGCGGGTGGTGCCCACCTCCAGCAGGTCGCTGGAGAGTTCCTCAATGTCGTTCAATCGCCGCTCCAGCACGTCGCGGAAGCGCGGTTCGTCGATCTGGCCGAGCCTGTGGCTCTGGAGGGCCAGCTTGGCCGCCGTGAGCGGTGTGCGCAGCTCATGGGCCACCATGCGCAACAGCCGTTCCTGCACCCCCAGCCGTTCGATCAGGGTCTCGTTCTCCTGGCGCAGCACCAGCAGCTGGTCCTCCAGTTGCACCTCCCGTTGGCTGCGACTGCCGTCGATCTCCGAGGGGCGCAGGCTCATGCCCAAGGAGGTGACCACCTCCATCTGCTGCCAGCGGGGCAGCCAGTTGCGCAGCTGCATCGTGAGGCTGTTGCCGGCGAACACCTGCTTGGGCAGGGGCGAGCGCTTCACCAGGGCGGGGGTGGCCACGAGCCGGTGCATCTCCAGCAGCTCCGGATGGCGGGCCGGATCGGCGATCTCCAGGTGCACCTCAAAGCCGCAGTCCTCCTGACGCAGGAAGCTCACCAGGGCTCGCAGATCCGAACTGCCCAGGTGGCGGGAGCCGGCCAGCAGCAGCAGATCCAGCCGCTGACGCGACGACCCCTCAACGGATCGGGACCCCGTCTTGCCGGACCTGCGGCTGCTCTGGGGCGGTTTCCCCGCTTCGGGCACCGGCGACGGCGCGACAACAAACCTCACCTTATGGGTCCGGGCGAAGCGGCGCCGTTGCCGCTAAGACGGTGAAGGAGTTCCGGGATCCTCAGGCCCCGCCGCCATGACCGACCCCGCCGCCCCAAGTCCAGCCAGTGCCCCCGAGCCGTCGCTGACGCCCCCACCCGTCGCCCCAACGGAGCGCATCACCATCCCCCGGGTGCCGGTGTTCGTGCCGGCGGCCCGCGATCCGAAGCACCCCGAGAGCCGCATCCGACTGGACAGCAGCCTGCGCCGCTGGTTTTCCCGCAACCTCGGCGTCTGGCGCTCCAGGCGCCTCTACTTCTTCTCGGATGACGAGGTGCTGCGCGTTGACATGTTCCTCCAGGTGGAGCTGTTCCACGAACCCATCGAGGGGGAGGCCGGCTACCGCTTCACCTGGTGGCCGGAGAATGAGCACGGCTTCTTTGAGCGCAAGCCGCGCTTCGTGCCGGAGGGCACCATGGAGGCCTACCTCTGCGGCCACCAGCTGCGCCGCAGCCGCGGCTACCTGTGCGGCTCGCCCACCAAGAGCCGCATCCGCCAGGTGGACGAGCACGAGGTGATCTTTGAATCCCACTACCAGGAGTGGGACATCCTCGAGCACATCCGGCTGCTGGACCAGGATCGCATCCGGGCCCGCTCCATCTACTCCTGGCGCGATGGCGTGCTCGACCTGGCGGAAATCCACCACGAGAGCCGGGTGGAGCCGCCCATCGCGCCGCCCAGCCATCTGGCCTGAACCGTGCGATCTATGCTGCCCGAAAGTCCTCAGGGAATGAAGTCTCCCCGCCTGCTCCCCGTCGCCGGTCGCCTTGCCGCCCTGCTGCTGCTCACCGCCCCCCTCCTCTCGCCGCTCGCGGCGTCGGCCCAGCAGGCGCCCCCGCCCCAGGCCCCCGGCGGCGCCGCCAGCAAGCCCGCCACGGTGGAGGAGGTGAACACCTACATGACGATGTCGGCGATCAACCTCTGCGCCCTGTCCCAGCAGAAGGTGCCCTTCAAGGCCGCCCTCGATGGCAGCGTTTCGATGGTGGCTTCGGTGCTCACCGAGAAGCACGGCAGTCGCCTGGCCGGCGCCGCCAACCCCCTGAGCCGCGACCAGATCATCAACGCCACGGTCGCTGAATCGCTGCTGCGATCCGACCGCTTCTGCGGCAGCAAATTGCCCGCTGACTGGCGCAAGGAATACGACACCCTGCTGCCCCAGATCCGCAAGGCCCTCACCCCCGCCGGTGGCAAGTCACCCGGCGGCAAGTGATGGCCAGTCCCTGGCCCGCCCGCCCACGCTGATGGCCACGGTCCATCTCGCCGACTACCGTCCCGCCCCCTACCTGCTGGATCGCACCGACCTGACGGTGCGCCTCCACGACGACCACGCCTCGGTCGAAGCCCGGTTGGCCTTCGCTCCCAACCCGGCGGCCGAGGGGCCCGATGGCCGCAGCTCACCGGGCCCCCTGGAGCTGATGGGGGTGGATCTCCACAGCGAGTCCCTGGCGATCGACGGCGAAGAGCTGCCGGAGGGCTCCTGGTCGATCGAGGCGGACCGGCTGCTGATCCCCAACCCGCCGCAGCGTCCCTTCGTGCTCACCAGCGCGGTGCGGATCGAACCCCAGCGCAACTCCGCCCTCGAAGGGCTGTATGTGAGCGGCGGCTTGTTCACCACCCAGTGCGAGGCGGAGGGATTCCGGCGCATCACCTGGCATCCCGACCGGCCCGATCTGCTCAGCCGCTTCCGGGTGCGTCTCGAGGCGGACCGCAGCTCCTGCCCGGTTTTGCTTTGCAACGGCAACTGCATTGAGCGGGGCGAGCTGGACGGGGGGCGCCACTACGCCGTCTGGGATGATCCCTTCCCCAAACCCTCCTATCTGTTCGCCCTGGTGGCGGGAACTCTGGAGGAGGTGAGCGACAGCTTCACCACCGCCAGTGGCCGCCCGGTCAGGCTGCGCATTCACGTGGAACCCGGGGATGCCCCCTACACGGCCCATGCGATGGCCGCGCTGAAGCGCTGCATGGCTTGGGACGAGCAGGTGTTCGGGCTGGAGTATGACCTGGAGGAATTCAATCTTGTTGCCGTGCGCCATTTCAACATGGGCGCGATGGAGAATAAGAGTCTGAATATCTTCAATTCCAAGTTGGTTCTCGCCGATGCGGCCACGGCCACCGATGGCGAGCTGGAGCGAATCGAAAGCGTGATTGCCCATGAGTATTTCCACAACTGGACCGGCAATCGCATCACTTGTCGCGACTGGTTCCAGCTCTCGCTCAAGGAGGGGCTGACGGTTTTTCGCGATCAATGTTTCACCGCTGATCAGCACGGCCGCGCCCTCAATCGCATCGAGAATGTGGCGATGCTGCGCAACACGCAGTTCCGCGAGGATGCCGGGCCCACGGCCCATCCGGTGCAGCCGGATCGCTATCAGGCGATCGACAATTTTTATACCACTACGATCTACGAAAAGGGCTCCGAGGTGATCCGTGCCCTGCAGACCTTGATCGGGCCGGCAACGTTTCAGGCCGGCATGGCGATTTACGTGCGTCGCCATGACGGCACCGCCGCCACCTGCGACGACTTCCTCGCCGCCATGCGTGAGGCCGCCGAGGCCCGCTGGGCCGCCGAGGGGCTGGATGGTCGGCTGGCGCCACCGCCCTTCGACTTTGCCGAATTCCGCCGCTGGTACCACCAGGCCGGTACGCCGCAGCTGCGGGTCCTGCGCCGCTGGCACCAACGGGAGGGCCGGCTGGAGCTCACGATCCGCCAGCACACCCCCCCCACCCCAGGGCAGGGGGAGAAGCAGCCCCTGGTGATTCCCCTGGCCCTCGGCCTGGTGGATCAGGCCGGCCATCCCCTGCCCCTGCAGGCCCGTGACGGCGATGGCCGACCGATCCACCTGCCCCTGCTGCCGCGCGAGTGGGGGGAGGGCACCCACCTGCTGGTGCTCGACCGCGCGGAGCAGAAGGTCTGCCTGGAGGGCCTTCCTCCCCAGGGGCCGCCGCCGGCCCTCTCGCTGCTGCGCCATTTCTCGGCGCCGGTGAAGCTCAGCCTGGGCCGGCCCACCGGCGAGCTGGTGCACCTGCTCGCCACCGACAGCGATCCCTTCGCCCGTTGGGACGCGGGCCAGGTGCTGCTCCGCCGGGCAGTGCTGCGCCGCGCCGCCGGCCGGCCGGATGGCCAGCTGGAGGAGGAGATCATCGATGCCTTCGGACGCATCCTTGCCGACCCCTCCCTCGCGGAGTCGAGCCGCAGCGTGTTGCTCTCCCTGCCCGGCCTGGCGGAGCTGGAGGACGCGGCGCCGCAACCGGATCCGCCGGCGCTCTTTGCGGCGCTGATGGCGCTGCAGCGCCGCTTCGGCCTCGCCCTGGCGGCACCGCTCGCCGAGGCCCTGGAGCGCTGCATGCCCCAGTGGTCCCTGGCCTGGCCCGAGGGGGTCGGCGACCGTATGCTCACCGCCACGATCTGGAGCTGGCGGGTGGCGGCGGGCGATCGCTCCGCCATCGCCTCCTGCCGGGCGGCGGTGGACAGCGGCTCGATGACCCTGGCCCGAGCCGGCCTGCGGGCCCTGCAGTGCCACCCCCTGCCGGAGCGGCACCAGGCCCTCAAGGCCTTCCACGACCGCTGGCAGGACCGGCCGGTGATTCTGGATGCCTGGTTTGCCCTCGAGGCTTCCGCCCCCTTCCCCGATGGCCTTGAGCGGGTGGAGCGGCTGCTGCATCACCCCCGCTTCGATCCCACCGCCCCCAACTCCGTGCGGGCCGTGCTCGGGGGCCTGGCCGCCAACACGCCGGTGTTCCATGCCGCCGACGGCAGCGGCTACGCGTTCCTGGCCGAGCGCATCGTCGAACTCGATGGCCGCAATCCGATCACCGCCTCCCGCCTGGCCAAGGTGTTCAGCCGCTGGGCTAGCTATGCGCCGGAGCGGCGTGAGCGCATGCGCGAGGCCCTGGGCTCCCTGGCCGCCGCCGATCTCTCCGCCAACAGCCGCGAAGTGGTGGATCAGTGCCTGGGGGCCGAGTCAGCCGACACCTGAGCTCAGGGCGGTGGCAGCGGTGGAGGCGGCGGCGGGATGAGCAGGGCGGGCTGGCGGGGCGCCGGCAGCTGGAACGGACGGCCTGGCTCCCCCGGCCGTGAGGCGGGATCCGGGCGGAAGGCCTGCTGGTGCAGCATCCGGAATGCCTCGCGCCGGTACTCAGGCCCCTCCTGGCCGGCGTAGCGCCCCCAGAGGCCCTCCCAATAGAAATAGATCACCCCGTGGCCGCGCTCGGCGGCCAGCCGCACCTTCTCCGCCAGGGTGAGCATGTCGGGGGTGCGACTGCCGAAGCCCGCCAGAATGCCGATCTCCACCGGCATGCCCCAGCTGCGGGCCTTCACCAGGGCGGGCTGGTTGAGGTCCTTCTCGAAGCCGCGCACGGAATAGGCGTAATTTTGAACCACCAGGTCATCGATCAGATGGCCCAGGGCCCAGAGTTCCCAGTCCTGCAGCCACTGGTTGTAGGCGAAGCGGAAGGGGCCGGGGGAGAGGCTGATCACGGTGCGACGGCCGCCGGAGGCCTGATCCAGGCTGGCCCGCAGCTCCCGCAACAGCCCGGTGAGCTGGTGACGGCGCCAGGTCATCCAGGCGCGGTCGGTGTTGTTGGCGGGGGGCTCCCGGCCGGTCTCGCGGCGATAGAGCTCGCGGGTGAAGTCGTCATAGCCCAGCTCGACCGGCCAGGCGAAGTGGTCGTCGAGCTGGATGCCGTCGACCGCGCAGCGTTGGACGATTTCGCGGATCAGGCCGATGAAACGCTCGCGCACCCCCGGGTGGGCCGGGTTGAGCCAGACGCGCAGATCCTTGAGCGGCGAGGTTTTCAGGTTGGCCCCGTGCATCGCGTAGAAGGCGCTGCCATCGGCGCGGCGCAGGATCCATTCCGGATGGCGGCGCACCACCTCGGCATCCCCAGGCTCCATGAGGCCGTATTCGAACCAGGGGATCACCTGCATGCCGCGGCGCTGGGCGGCCCTGGTGAAGCGGCAGATGGGATCGAGGTCCGGGGCGCTCTGAGCCAGGGCCGGCTCGATCGGCGCCCAGCGGCTGCGGTGGAAGGTGGCGCCGCGGCTCCAGACGTTGGGATAGAGGGTATTGAAGCCGGCCGCGGCCAGCTGCTCCACCGCCGTCTCGATCCGTTTGGCGTCGTAGTAGAGGGGGCTGGGGGAGTTGGTCAGCCACACCCCGACACGGCGGGTCATGGGCTCCGGCAGACGGTTCGTGGAAGCCGCGCGACCCTCCAGATCCCGGGCCTGGCTGGGCAGCAGTCCCGCCAGCTGCAGCGCCCCGGTCAGGGCCAGGGTGAGCCAGAGGGGCAGGTGGCGCTTGAGGTGGACCCGCAGCGGCAGTGGTTGGAGGGGCGAGGGGTTCAGCGGAACATCGAGCTCACCGAGCTCTCCTCATGGATGCGCCAGATCGCCTCGCCAAGCATGTTGGCGATCGACAGGACCCGCAACTGGGGGAAGCGGCGATCCGGCGTCAGGGGGATGCTGTTGGTCACCACCACTTCCTCGAACAGGCCCGGTTCGGAAAGTCGCTCCACCGCGGGAGGGGAGAACACGGCGTGGGTGGCGCAGCAGAGCACCCGGGCCGCGCCGGAGCGGCGCAACAGCTTGGCGCCCTGGCAGATCGTGCCGCCGGTGTCGATCATGTCGTCGATCAGCACCGCCGTCTTGCCGGCAACATCCCCGATCACGGTGAGGCTTTCGGCCACGTTGTGACCGGAGCGGCGTTTGTCGATGATCGCCAGCGGGGCGTCGTTCATCTGCTTGGCGAACGCCCGGGCCCGCGCCACGCCGCCGACATCGGGGGAGACGACCACCAGCTCCTCAAGGTTGCGGGTGCTGAGGTAATCGACCAGCACCGGCGATCCGAAGATGTGGTCGCAGGGGATGTCGAAGTAACCCTGGATCTGGGAGGAGTGCAGATCCATCGCCAGCACCCGATCCACGCCGGATTTGACCAGCAGGTTGGCCACAAGCTTGGCCGTGATCGACTCGCGACCCGCCGTCTTGCGATCGGCGCGGGCGTAGCCGTAATAAGGAACAACCGCCGTGATCTGCCGGGCGGAGGCACGCCGGCAGGCATCCACCATGATCAGCAGCTCCATCAGGTGGTCGTTCACCGGAGCGCAGGTGGGCTGGACGAGGAACACGTCGCAGCCGCGGATCGACTCCTGAATCTGGATATACAGCTCCCCATCGGCGAAGCGCTTGATCACCCGCGGGCCATCAGGGATGCCGAGATAGGCACCGATCTCATTGGCCAGCTCGGGGTTGGAGGTGCCGCTAAACAGGCGCAGCCGGCGCAGCTCCTGGTTGTTGGGGGTGGGATCAGCGCCCCGCTCCTGCCGTTCGACGGTCGTGAAGGTGGTCACGGACGGCAGTGGGGGATCACAGACACGATGGTAGAAGCGTGCTGGGCGGGGAAAGAGGGCAACGATGACGGTTTCCGAAGACGGACGCGCGCGGCCGGCGGGGCTCGTGCTTGCCGGCGTGGGCTCGCCGCAGGCGCTGGCGGAGCGCCTGCGGCTGGCGGCGGAGCGCCTCGCCGCCCTCAGCGCCTGGCCCCTGCGCCCCCTCGACCCCGCCCTGCCGCCCCCCCTGGCCCTGGCCGGGCTGGGGGAGGGGCGATCCACCGCCCAGGCGCCGGCCTGGCTTGCGCCCCTGGGCGTCGACCCCGGCCTGGCCCTGGGGGATGGGCACACCTGGGCGGAGGCGCTGGGGGCCTGGCGCCAGCCCACCCTGCTGATCCTCGATGGGCCCCAGCTGGCCAGCGGCTGGCCCGCGGCGGCCACCGCCCTGCTGCGGCAGGAGCGCGTGCCGCTGGTGGGGCTGATCCAGTGGGGGGGGGAGTGGCAGCCGGAGCGCCGCCGCCAGGACGGCCTCCCCTGGCTCGGCGACCTCACCCCCCCGGACGGCGGCGACGGCGACGGCGACCGGGAGCTGGCCGTGCTGGCGGCGTTGGCCCGGCGTTGGCGCGGCCTGGATCTGCTCTGATCGCCCGCTTGGGCGTCAGGGCGTGGAGGCCGGCAGGTTGGCGGAGGAGCCGCTGGGGCCGCTCGCCGCGGGGAGGGGCTCCTTCCACAGCGGCTGGGATCCACTTCTGCTGAGCTGGCGCAGGCTGCCGTGGCCGGGCTTGGCTGGATCGAGGGGCAGGCTGGCGAACTCCACTGGTCGTGGATCATCCAGGGCGGCCGCCAGCAGGCTGAGGGCCTCGCGCGGGCTGAGGTTGGTGTCCACCTTCTCCGCCAGCGAGGCCAGCAGGCCGGGCAGCGCGGCCAGTTGCTCCGGCTTGGCGAGGCGCTCGCGCAAGGCGATCTCCACCACCTGGTGATTGCCGCGTCGGCCGGACTCGCCCAGCCAGCGGTCGCGGAAGCGCAGCATCTGCTCCACCTGGGCGCCGCCCATGCGCTGCAGGCCCGGCAGCAGATCGATGCGGTACTTCATGGCCTTGTCCTCGTAGTGCATCTTGCGGGGCGGGCTGATCTCCAGACCGCCCAGACCGTTCACCAGGTCGCGCATCCCGCCACGGGAGAGCACCAGATAGCGATCGGGCTTGGGCGCCTCCAGCCCTACCAGCTCGCGAACCGCGTCGGCCACCAGACCCACACCGCCCACCCGGTAGAGGCTGCCCAGGGCCACCGGTTGCTTCCTGCCGGGCAGGTTGACGGCCAGTTCGGGGGGGAGGTTGAGCACCTGCAGGGGGCCGCGGGGATGGACCCGCACCAGCAGCAGGGCATCGCTGTTGGCGGGACCCTTCGGGGCGGCGGCGTTGATGGGATCGCCGAGGCGATCGGAATCGAGGCCGATCACCAGCACGGTGATCGCTCGCCGCGGTTTGTCGGCCAGGGTGGCGGCGGTGATCTCTTGGCGGGGGATCCCGGAGCGGTCGCGCAAGGGCCAGATCAGGCCCAGGAACCAACTCGCGCCGATGGCGCCCACCAGGGCGCAACCCGTCCAGGCCAGACTGCGACGCGAGGGCAGCCGCCAGCGCAGCCACCCCTTCCCTCCCCGGGACTCCGTGGTGGAGGTGATGGCCGCGTCCGACGGGCGGCGGCGGGAGGGGCGGGAATCCCGGCGGGGAGGCATCGCGGCGTGCGGATCACACGACAATGCGCCCCACTCTGCTGCAGAGACGAGCGCAAGCCGGCGGTGGCGTCGCCGCCCGAATAGGTTGACGGGCACGACCGCGCGAGCCGTGACCGCCGCCACGCCCACGAGCCCCTCCGGCCCCGTGCCGCCCCATGAGCGGGCCCGGCCGCTGTCGAAGGGAAGCGTCTACCCAGCCCGCGACCTCTGCAGCCAGTGCGGCCTGTGCGACAGCCGCTGGGTGGCCTACGTGCGCCAGGCCTGCGCCTTCCTCAACCAGCGCTTCGACGCGATGGAGACCGCGGCCCATGGCCGCAGCCGCGACCTGGAGAACGAGGACGAGCTCTATTTCGGCGTGCAGCAGCGCATGCTCAGCGCCCGCCTGCGCCCGCCGATCGCCGGGGCGCAGTGGACGGGCATCGTCTCGCGGATCGGCGTGCGCGCCCTGGAGACCAACCTGGTGGACGCGGTGCTGTGCGTGGGCCAGAGCCCCGACGACCGCTTCACCCCCGTGCCCACCCTGGCCCGCACGCCGGAGGAGGTGTTGGCGGCGCGGGTGAACAAGCCCACCCTTTCCCCGAACCTGGAGGTGCTCGAGCAGTTGCCGGGCAGCGGCATCCGCCGTCTGCTGGCGATCGGCGTGGGCTGCCAGATCCAGGCCCTGAGGGCCGTGCAGGCCAGCCTGCCCCTGGAGGATCTCTACGTGCTCGGCCTGCCCTGCGTCGACAACGTGAGCCGCGAGGGGCTGCGCACCTTTCTGGAGAGCGCCAGCGCCTCGCCCACCACGGTGGTGCACTACGAGTTCATGCAGGACTTCCGCATCCACTTCCGCCACGAGGACGGCCACGAGGAGACGGTGCCGTTCTTCGGCCTCGACACCCCCCGGCTCAAGGATGTCTTCGCCCCCAGCTGCCTGAGCTGTTTCGATTACACCAACGCCGGCGCCGACCTGGTGGTGGGCTACATGGGGGCGGAGTTCGGCCGGCAGTGGATCACGGTGCGCAACCCTCGCGGCGCCGAGCTGCTGGCCCTGGTGGAGGCGGAGCTC
>JBILEP010000266.1:0-3527 GCA_044352045.1 Cyanobium sp.
GTCTGCAGCCGGCCGTCGCCGTGCTGGCCCTGGGCCTGCCTTTTGGCGCGCTGGTGGCGCGGGTGGTGGCCGATCTTCTCGATGCTCTGCCCGTCGGCACCCTGGAGGCGCTGCGGGCGGGGGGGGCTCCGACGCCGGCCGCCCTGCTCACCGCCCTGGGCCCGCCCCTGCTGCCGGGGGTGCTCAGCTACAGCGGCTACCGGCTGGAATGCGCCCTGCGCAGCGCCACCCTGCTGGGGGTGTTCGGCCTGGGGGGCCTGGGCACCGAACTGCGGCTGAGTCTGCAGTCGCTCGAGTTCCGGGAGCTCTGGAGCGGCCTCTGGGCCCTGCTGGCCGTGATGCTCCTGCTGGAGGGAGGTCTGGCCCGGCTGCGGCGCCACTGGCTGATGCCGCCCCGTCTAGGGCTGGGCCGGCCGGGGGTGGGGCGGCGCAGCCGCCAGATGCTGCTGGCGCTCCTGGCCCTGTTGCCCCTGGGCCTGCTGCTGGCCTGGGGTCTGCAGGTGGATCCGTGGGTGCTGCTGCGCTGGCAGCCGCTGCCCGGGCTGGAGCAGGGCGACTGGCGCATGGTTCTGGCCCTGCCCTGGGCCCAGCTGGTGGGCAGCACCCTGGCGCTCACCGCGCTCGCCGCCTGTCTGGCCGTCGGGTTGGCGCCCTGGCTGCTGCTGCTGGTGGCGCCCTGGCGGGGCGGCCGGATTCCGGTGCGGCTGCTCTGGGCGCTGGGGCGGCTGTGGCCGCCGCCGCTCACTGCCCTGCTGCTGCTGTTTCTGCTCAAGCCGGGCGTGCTGCCGGCGGCCCTGGCCCTCGCCTTCCCTAACCTGGGAATCCTGGGCCGCCTGCTGCTGGAGGGGCTGGACGACCACCCGGCGGCGGTGGAGGAGGGGCTGCGCAGCGCCGGGGTGGCCGCGGCACCGGCCCTGCTGTACGGGCGCTTCCCGGCGGTGGCGGACAGCTACCTGGCCTATGGCGCCTATCGGGCCGACGTGATGCTGCGGGAAACGGTGGTGGTGGGTCTGACGGGGGCGACTGGCCTGGGCAGCCAGCTGGTGGAGAGCCTGGCGGCCTTCGCCTGGGATCAGGTGCTGGCCCTGGTGGCGGTCTACGCCGTGTTGACCCTGGCGGGGGAGGAGATCAGCGATCGGGTGCGACGCCAGCTGCTGGGCGGCCCCCGCGCTCAGGAGGGGGTGCCCCAGGGGCTGGGCTGGCGGGGAACGGTGAAGGCCTCAGGAGCGGGAGCCTCGGGGCGCAGCTGATGGTCCTCCAGCAGGGCCATGGTGAGGGACATCGCTCCGGCCACCACCAGCAGCGCGCCGGTGCAGAGAAGTGCCAGCAGCCGGCCAGGGGAGAGGGGCGCCTTGGCGCGGGGCACGGGCTGGCCACAATCGGCGCACACCAGGCCGCGGGAAACGACTGTGGAACGGGCCACGAGCAGGCAGCGGCAGTAGGGACAGGCCATCGGACCCCGGGGCGAGGGGAGCAACCCCCGTTCCCTCACGTTCGACAGGGGTGGATCGCCCTGCCGCATCGACGGCTACCGGATCCGGAACTCGGGGGTGGGAGGGGCTGTCTGCGGGATCGATCACCAATGCTTAGCGATCGCCCCTTTCCCCAGAACGGCAGCGGTTTCCCCAGTTCTTACCCTGTTTTTCCCCAGGCGTCCCGGCTGAGAAGGGGCCAGCCACCACCACTCGGCCGCCACCGCGTGGAAATCGGGCCGGGCTCTTGACAACGAAGGGCAGCCCTGATCCAAAAGCCGTGAACGACCCCTGCCACGGTCGAAACGGTAGGTGCCCACAGAAATCCCACAGCAAGACCCGCTGAGTCGCACTGCCGTTCGCGGTCTTTGACGCCCGCGCCAGGCCGTGGCCTTATGGAGGGCCGTGATTCTGCAGGCCGCTTCCGATGGTTCCGGCTCTTCCCGTGCTTCCCCGTGACCCGATCGCGCCCAATCCCCTGGGCGGCCCAGCGCTGAGAGCGGCCCGCCAGCCGGAGATTCTGGTGCTGTTTCCCACCGGCCTGGAGGATGGCCAGCTGGCGGTGGAGGCGGTGCGCAACGGCCGCAATGTGCTGCTCAACGCCTCGGCCCTGGAGCCCCGCCTGGGGCAGCGGCTGGTGGATTTCACCTGCGGGGGCGTGTCCGCCATGGAGGGGCGCTCCCATCGCATCGGCGAGGCGGTTTTCCTGTTCACCGCGGCGCTCAGCCGGGTCGAGCGGAACGCCGGACCCGGCTGAGCAGCTGGCCGCCGGACTCAGGCGGCTTCGTCTTCGTCGTGGGCGAAGCGGTTGTAGAGGAAGTCGAGTGCTGAATTGCGCAGCTCGTAATAGCGGGGATCCTCCATGATGTCCTCCCGGCTGCGGGGCCGGGGGAAGTCGATGTTGAGCACCTCGCCGATGCCAGCGGCCGGACCGTTGGTCATCATCACCAGGCGATCGGCGAGGAATAGGGCCTCATCGATGTCGTGGGTGATCATCAGCACCGTGCACTTCTGGGTGTTCCAGATCTTGAGCAGCTCCTCCTGCAGCTCCTCCTTGGTGATCGCATCCAGGGCGCCGAAGGGCTCATCGAGGATCAGCACCTCCGGGCGGATGGCGAGGGCGCGGGCGATCGCCACCCGCTGCTTCATGCCGCCGGAGATCTGGGTGATGCGCTTTTCGGCAGCGGCGGTGAGGCCCACCAGCTCCAGGTGCTCCATCGTGATTTCGTGGCGCTCATGGGCGCTGAGCTGGGGCTTGACCGAATCCACACCGAGCTTCACGTTCTCGTAGGCGGTGAGCCAGGGCAACAGGGCATAGCCCTGGAACACCACCATGCGGTCGGGGCCGGGTTTTTCGATCTTCTTGCCATCCAGCAACACCTCGCCTTGGGTGGGGGTGGCGAAGCCGGACACCATGTTGAGCAGGGTGGATTTGCCGCAACCGGAATGGCCGATCACGCACACGAACTCCCCCTTGTACACATCAAGGCTGATGTCTTCCAGGACGGTGTAGGAACCGCGGGGGGTGTCATACACCTTGCCCAGGTCCTTAAAGCGCAGCAGCACGGGGGCATCGCCGGGCCCGGTGGGCGGGGCGGTGAGGCTGGTGGTCATGGCGGGGAATGGGGATGGGGATGGGGAATGGGACAGAATTCAGATGTCGCGGCTCAGGCGGCCAGGGGACGGGGAACGCCGATAGGAATCTCGGCAACGCTGAAATCGCGATGCACGCTCACACCATTGAGATAGCCGATCGGGTCGTCGCCATGGAAGGAAACGCCATCGAACAGCTTGATCTCACCGCGCTGGTAGCTGACATCCTCCAGACCGAGCTCGCGGGCCGCGGTGCTGAACACCCCGACACTGCAGATGCGCTCCAGGATCTCCACGTAGTTGCGCGGGAAGGGAATCTCCCCCCAGCGGGCCAGCTGGGTCATGATCCACAGGTGTTCGCTGCGGCTGGGGCGGTTGACACCGGGGCCGAAGAAGAGGTGGTGCGGTTCGCCGTGGGGGGCGAATTCACGGCCATCGGCGGTGCGACCGGCCTCGCCGCTG
>JBILEP010000030.1:0-12170 GCA_044352045.1 Cyanobium sp.
AAGGTTCGGCCGATTTCCGCGTAGGGCAGGCCGCGCTGGGCCAGGCTCGCGTCCAGCCCCGGATAGCAATGTTCGAGGTAGGAGCGGTTCCCATCCCAGCCCCCCGGATGCCAGCGGGAGAGGGCCATGCGCAGGGAGCCGGCCAGCGCTCCCCGCAGCTGGTCCCAGACGAGCAAGTGCCAGTAGTGGGCGTCTCGGCCATCGAGATCCACGTCGCTGGGCCCGTGGGGGGAAATGCGCCGGTAGGTCAGGGCGCGAACGCTGCCGACCCAGGTGGCCACATTCTGGAACTGCTCGGGCGACAGGAAATAGGCGCAGAAGCGGTCATTTCCAAAGCAGCGCTGGGCCTCCAGATCGCCGGTCAGCTTTTGAGAAAAGGGGTGGGACACCCAGCAGCTCGTCAGGGTTGCCGTGAGCAAGAGGATCATCTTCTCCTAGGGTCCTGGCGCGGCAACGTGAAGGACTCTGGCCAAACTGCCCGGGCTGCTGATCCGCGCCTCCGGAGAACGGGTGGCCCTGCTCCACCAGGGGTCGGGATCAACGATTGACCACTTTCTTCGCGGCCCGCTGGAGGCTCTCGGCGCCCGGATCCTGGAGGTGGATTCCGCCCGGGCGCCCGATGCCGCTGGCCTGCAGGATCTGGAGAGCTGTGGCCTGGTGGTGGTGGTGCGCTACCTGCCGCGGCCGTGGATGGCGCCCGTGCAGCGGCTGCGGCGCGGTGGCACTGAGGTGGCGTTCCTGATGGACGACGACCTGCTCGACCCCGCCGCGCTTGGCGAGCTTCCCCGCCCGTACCGGCGCCGACTCTGGCAGCGTGTCACCCGTCTGCACCGGCGGCTGCCGGGGCTTGTGGATCGGCTCTGGGTGACCAGCGCGGCCCTGGCGGAGAAGTACGCCCCCCTGGGGGTCGAACGGCTCCCCCTCCATCCCCATCCCGACCTGCTGGCGGAGCGGCCGCGGCTGCAGCTGGCCTATCTCGGAACCAGCGCCCATGGGGCGGAGTTTGCCTGGTTGCTGCCGCTGCTGGAGGAGCTGCAGCGTCGCCACGCCCACACCCATGTGGAGCTGTTCGGCGACCACGCGCTCAATCGACACTTCCGGGCGCTGCCGCGGGTGCGCATCCTGCATCCGATGCGCTGGACCAACTTCCTGGCGGAAACGGGAGCCGGCCGCATCGACATTCTGCTCACCCCCCTGCTGGCCTCCCCCTTCAATGCCGCCCGCGCGCCGGTGAAGGTGATCGACGCCGCCCGCAGCGGAGCCGCCGGGCTCTACTCCAACCGCCCCCCGTACCGGGGCTTCGTGCGGGACGGCATCGATGGGCTGCTCCTGGATGACGAGCCCGCCAGCTGGCTGGCCGGGATCGAGCGGCTGATCGCCGATCCTCAGGAGCGCAGACGTCTGGCGGACGGGGGACGGGAACGGGCGCTCGAGCTGGTGCGGGGCCCGGGCGACTAGCTGGCCGAGCGCCACGGCAATGACCGCTTCCATCCCATAGCCTCATGGGACTCTTTCCCAGACTGTTCAATGCCAACCCCCCGGCTCCATCCGGCCGGATCCCCGCGCCGGTCGCTTCCCCTGGCCGGGGGCCTGGCTGTCCTGGTGGTCGCCACCACCCTCCCCGCCCTGGCCCAGAGCCCGCGCCAGGCATGGTCCTCAGCCCCCACCGCCAGCAGCTTCGCGGAGGCTCAGGCACCCGTGCGCTACAGGCTCGGCCCCGGCGATCGGCTGCGCATGAGCGTGTTCAAGATGGAGGGCTACGAGACCACCTCCGAGGTGATGAGCGACGGCAGCCTCAACCTGCCCCGCCTGGGCTCGGTGCCGGTCTGGGGTCTGACGATGGATGAGGCGCGGGCCCGCATCACCCGCGGCTACGCGGCCATCCTGCGACGGCCGATTGTGTATCTCGATCTGATGCAGGCCCGGCCGGTGCGGGTGTCAATCAGCGGAGAGGTGCAGCGCCCCGGCCTGTACAGCATTGGCCAGGGTGGCACCAACCAACTGGCGAGCAGCGGCACAGCCGCCGCCAACACCACCACCACCACCATTCAGACCTCCGGCTGGCCCACCCTGGTGGACGCGGTGCAGAAGGCCGGCGGCATCACCGCCCACGGCGACCTGCGACGGGTCACGATCCAGCGGCCCACCGGCGCCCCCGGGGCGCCGGTGCGCACCGTGCAATACAACTTCCTGCAGGTGCTCGAGAGCGGCGGCCCCGCCGTCAACCCCCTCCTCTACGACGGCGACAGTGTGCTCATCCCCCGGGCGGAGCAGCTGAGCGAGTCCGAGCTGCTCAAGGTGGCCTCCTCCACCTTCGCGCCGGACACCATCAGCGTGAACGTGGTAGGCGAGGTGGAGCGACCCGGAGCCCAGTCGGTGAAGGCCAACAGCCCCCTCTCCCAGGCGCTGCTCTCGGCCGGTGGTCTCACCCGCCGGGCCGATGTGGGCAAGGTGAAGCTGCTGCGGCTCGAGCCCAACGGCACCATCCGCCAGAGCACCGTGGGCTACAACCCCACCGCGCCGATGGGGTCCCAAGCCAACCCGCCGCTTCAGCAGGGCGATGTGGTGGTGGTGGATCGCCATGGCTGGGCGAAGGCCAACGACAGCCTGCGCTCGGCGGTGGAGCCGATCGCGCCGCTGGTGAACGCCGGCTCGCTGTTCCGGCTGCTCGGCTTCCCCTTCTGAGGGCCGCGGGCGGAGGCCCTACCGTGCAGCCGTTCCGTCCCCCGCCGTCGTCCGGCCCGCTGACGTGACCCTGCGGCTCACCAACACCCTTACCCGCACCCTTGAGGAGTTCGTCCCACGGCAGCCCGGGCGGGTGAGCGTCTACTGCTGCGGCGTCACGGTCTACGACCTGTGCCACCTCGGCCATGCCCGCAGCTACATCGCCTGGGATGTGCTGCGCCGCTACCTGATCTGGCGGGGCTATGCGGTCACCTACGTCCAGAACTTCACCGACATCGACGACAAGATCCTGCGCCAGGCGGCAGCGGAGGGCAGCTCGATGGAGAGCGTGAGCGAGCGCAACATCACCGCCTACTTCCGCGACATGGATGCCCTCGGGATCCTGCGCCCCGACCGCATGCCGCGGGCCACCCGCTGCCTGGACGGCATCCGCGCCCTGATTGCGGAGCTGGAGCGTCGCGGCGCGGCCTATTCGGCTGACGGCGACGT
Organism: Cyanobium sp.; assembly: GCA_044352045.1. Lineage (GTDB taxonomy): Bacteria > Cyanobacteriota > Cyanobacteriia > PCC-6307 > Cyanobiaceae > Cyanobium. Next base: position 3,175 of record JBILEP010000030.1, read on the forward strand.
GTACTTCTCCGTGCTGAGCAAGGCCGACTACGGCAAGCTGAGCGGCCGCTCTCTGGAGCAGCAGCAGGAGGGGGCCAGCGGTCGCACCCGCGAGGAGGAGGAGGGCCGCAAGCGCCATCCCTTCGACTTCGCCCTCTGGAAAGGGGCCCGGGCCGGAGAGGTGTCCTTCCCCTCCCCCTGGGGGCCGGGACGTCCGGGCTGGCACATCGAATGCTCGGCGATGGTGCGGGAGGAACTGGGCGAGAGCATCGACATCCACCTGGGCGGCGCCGACCTGATCTTTCCCCACCACGAAAACGAGATCGCCCAGTCGGAAACAGTCACCGGCCAGCCGCTGGCCCGCTACTGGCTGCACAACGGCATGGTCAACGTGGGCGGCGAAAAGATGTCGAAATCCCTGGGCAACTTCACCACGATCCGGGCGCTGCTCGACAGTGGCATCGCGCCGATGACCCTGCGACTGTTCGTGCTGCAGGCCCATTACCGCAAACCGCTCGACTTCACCGCCGCTGGGCTGGAGGCGGCGGCCGCCGGCTGGGCGGGGCTGGAAGCGGCCCTGACCATCGGCCGGGAGGCGGGCCTTGCCTGGGCAGCGACCGTCCGCGCCGGGCGGCCGGCGGACGACGACCCGGCGGCGGTGCAGGCCACGGAGGGCTGGAGCGGTGAGCTCCAGCCAGCCCGCCAGCGCTTCGTGGCGGCCATGGACGACGACCTCAACACCGCCGCGGCCCTGGGGGAGCTGTTCGAGCTGGCCCGGCCGCTGCGGGCTTTGGCCAACCGGATGCGCAGCGGCGAGGCCCCGACCGAGGCGGAGCGGAGCCTGGGCGATCGCTGGCGCCTGCTCGTTGAGCTCGCCAACGTGCTCGGACTGGAGGCGGCGGCTGTGGGACCGGCAGCTCGTGACCCAGCGGCCGAGAAGATCCTTGCCTTAATGGGGCAGCGTTATGCGGAGAAGGAACGCAAGAACTACGCCGCCGCCGATGCGTTGCGTCAGCAGATTCAGGGCTTCGGCGTCGAGCTCTTCGACAACCGTGCTGGAATCTCCACCGCCAGCGGTGGCCCCCTAAGCCAACCGATCACGTTCGATCCCAGCCAGCCAGAGGGCGGCGCAGCCCCCAGGAGCTGATGTCGCCCCGGTCTGCCACCGCCTGTCTCCCCCCTCGCCCGCCGCGACGGCGATGGCGCTGAGCCCGCTGCAGGCCACAGGCTTCCTGCTGGCGGGCGCCGCCGTGATCGGCAACGACGCCCTGCAGACCCTCGGCACCTTTCTGGCGGCGAATCGCGGGCGCGTTCCCAGGCCCCTGCAGGCCCTCTACCTCTGCGCGGTGCTCTGCCTGGTGCTGCTGCTGGGCTGGAGCCAGGGCGACGGCGGGCCCGCCTGGGGACGGCTGGAGGCATTCCCGCTGCCGGATCGGTTCGCCTGGGGCGATCTGCTTCCTCCCCTGGCGGTGCTGCTGCTCACCCGCTGGGGCGCGCCGGTGAGCACCTCCTTCCTGGTGCTCACGGCCTTCGCTCCGGCCAACCTGCCCAGCCTGCTGTGCCAATCGCTGCTGGGCTACGGCGTGGCTCTGCTGGTCGGGGCGCTGGTCTACGGCGCCTTGGCCTGGCTGCTGGAGCGCCCCGGCGACGATCCCCCCGGCGCTGCCCCCCATCCCGGCTGGCTGCCGCTGCAGTGGCTGGCCGGCGGCTGGCTGTGGGGTCAGTGGCTGATCCAGGACCTGGCCAATGTCTACGTCTACCTGCCGAGGCAGTTGGAGGCACCGCAGATGGCTCTCTCGCTCACGGCGCTGTGCGCCGGAGTGTGCCTGCTGCTGGCCGCCGATGGCGGGCCGATCCAGGCGCGGCTCACCAGCAAGAGCCACGTGAGCGATCCGCGCTCCGCGACCGTGATCTCCGCCGTCTACGGGCTGCTTCTGGCCGGCTTCGCCTGGAGCAGCCGCAGGCCCTTGAGCACCACCTGGATGTTCCTGGGGTTGCTGGCCGGAAGGGAGCTGGCCCTGCAGGCCCGGCTGCGGGAGCGGAGCGCAACGGAGGTGGCGGGGGTGCTCGGCGCCGACATCGCCCGGGCGGGCCTAGGGCTGGCCGTGAGCGTGGCCGTGGCGCTGACGGTGCCACTGCTGCGATCAGCGGGCTGAGAGAGTCCAGCGGACTGAACGGCATGACCCGCTGCGGGATCAGGGGGGCGGCTGATCCTTCATCAACGCCTCAATCCGACGGATCCTGGTGAGCGTGGTCTGCCAGACCTCCAGGCGGAAGCGGGCCTCAGGGGCTCCCGCCGCGGCCTCGGCGCTACAGGCCTCCAGCAGGGCGTCAAGGTCTTCGCGGCGTTCAAAGGCATCCCAGAGGCTGCGCTCCAGGCGGGCCCGTTCGATGAAGTTCCAGCGTTGCAACCAGAGCATGGGGTGTGGAAGGGGATCAGGAAACGAGAAACGGCTGGAACACCGCGGGCAGATGCTGCAGCGATTGCCAGAGCAGCACCGCCAGCATCGGCGGCGCCAGGAAGCGCAGCACCCGCATCCACCACAGGATCGGCCAGGAGGTGGCGCCGCCGAAGCCGAGGGCGAGTTCCTGGCGGCCGAGGGCGGGATGGAGCCAGCCCAGCAGCAGGGCCATCATCAGGCCACCGAAGAGCAGGACCGCTTCGCCGAAGAGCGAATAAAAAACGTCGATCCAGCGGTTGTCGAGCGCTGGCAGCAGGCCCAGCAAGGTCACCGCCAGGGCAGCGATCCCGGTGGCGCGGCGGCGGCTCCAGCCCAGCCGATCGATCAGGCCGGCGGTGGCCACCTCCAGCAGCGACACCGCGGAGGTGAGCGCGGCGATCGCCAGCACCAGGAAGAAGAACACCGCGATCGGTCGGCCGAGCGGCCCCAGGCTGCCCATGCCGCTGGGGATCGCCACGAACAGGGTGCCGATCGTGCTGTCGCTGAGCTTGTCGAGCAGCCGGAAGTGGGCCACCAGGGGGAAGGTGATCAGCCCACCCACCAGCGCCACGGCGGTATCCGCCAGGGCGATGGTGCCGCCCAGCCGCACCAGATTCTCCCGACCGCGCAAATAGGAGGCGTAGGTGACCATCGCCCCCATGCCCACCGAAAGGGAGAAGAAGGCGTGGCCCGCCGCCGCCGTGATCGTGGGCCAGCGCAGCAGATCGCTGAAGTCCGGCTGCAGGTAGAAGCGGTAGCCCGCGGCGGCGCCGCTCAGGGTCGAGGCCCAGAGGGCCAGGGCGACGAGCACCAGGAACAGCAGGGGCATGAACCAGAGCGACAACCGTTCGATGCCGCCGCGCACCCCGCCGCCGATCACCAGGGCGGTGAGCGCCATGGCCAGCAGGTGGCCGAGCACCGCCTGTGGCCCCTCGCTGATGCCGGCGAAAAACGCAGCCGGATCCGCGGGCAGTCCCACCGCCAGAGTCCGGCCGAAGGAGAGCAGGGTCCAGCCCGTCACCACGGAATAGAAGGCCAGGATCATCACGGCGTTGAACACAAAGGCGTAGCCGAGCCAGCGCCAGCGCTGCCCGCCCAGCCGCACCAAGGCCAGCACCGGGCTCTCCCCGGTCTGGCGTCCGATCACCAGTTCGGCGAGCAGCAGCGGCAGGGCCATCAGCAGGATCACCACCAGGTACACCAGCACGAAGGCGGCGCCGCCGTGGCTGGAGGCCTTGTAAGGGAAGCCCCAGAGGTTGCCCAGGCCGATGGCGCTGCCCGCCGCGGCAAGCAGGAAGCCCAGGCGACTGCCCCAGTGCTCACGCCGCTCCGGAGGGGGGGATGTCATCGGGAATCCAGGCAAGGGGGAGGCGGAAAGGGGGGCTGGGGCGGTGGCGTCGGTGGGAGACTGGCAGCCCCGCGGGCGAAGGACAGTGACGGTCAAGGTACTCAGCGTGCTGGGCTCCACCGGCTCGATCGGCACCCAGACCCTGGAGATCGTGGAGGAATTCCCCGATCGCTTCCGCGTGGCGGCCCTCACCGCCGCCAACAACCTCGATCTGCTGGTGGAGCAGATCCTGCGCCATCGGCCCGAGGCCGTGGCCCTGGCGGACGGGCAGCGGCTCCAGGAGCTGCGCGCTCGCCTGGAAGCGCTCGAACGGCCCCTGCGGCCCGATCCCCTGCCGCAGCTGCTCGGCGGCAACGAGGGAATCTGCGCCGCCGCCGCCTGGCCGAGCGCGGACCTGGTGGTGACGGGCATCGTGGGCTGCGCCGGCCTGCTGCCCACCCTGGCCGCGATCCGGGCCGGCAAGGACCTGGCCCTGGCCAACAAGGAAACGCTGATCGCCGCCGGACCGGTGGTGCTGCCGGAGCTGGAGCGCAGCGGCTCACGCCTGCTGCCGGCCGACTCGGAGCACTCGGCCATCTTCCAGTGCCTGCAGGGCACCCCCTGGCCGGACATGGCCCGCCTGTCCACCGGCCGGCCCACCCCCGGTCTGCGGCGCATCCTGCTCACCGCCTCCGGCGGGGCCTTCCGCGACTGGGATCCGGCCGATCTGGGCAAGGCCACCGTGGCCGACGCCACCAGCCATCCCAACTGGACGATGGGCCGCAAGATCACGGTGGATTCCGCCACCCTGATGAACAAGGGACTGGAGGTGATCGAAGCCCACTACCTCTTCGGCCTCGACTACGACCACATCGAGATCCTCATCCACCCCCAGAGCATCATCCACTCGATGGTGGAGCTGGCCGACTCCTCGGTGCTGGCCCAGCTGGGCTGGCCGGACATGAAGCTGCCGATCCTCTGCTGCCTCAGCTGGCCGGAGCGCATCGAAACGCCCTGGCGCCGCCTGGATCTGGCCGCCCTGGGCAGCCTCAGCTTCCGGCCGCCCGACGCCAGTCGCTACCCCTGCATGGATCTGGCCTACGCGGCCGGCCGGGCCGGCGGCACCATGCCGGCGGTCCTCAATGCCGCCAACGAGCAGGCGGTGGCCCTGTTCCTGGAGGAGCGGATCCCCTTTCTTGCCATCCCCAGGCTGATTGAGCAGACCTGCGAGCGCCACGGCGCGGATCTGCGGGCCGACCCCAGCCTTGAGGACGTGCTGGCCGTCGATGCCTGGGCCCGCCGTGAGGTGCTTGTCCTCGCGGCCCCGGCGGCCCCCCTCCTCAGCGCCTGAGGCGCGCTGCCATGGCCCCGATCCCCGAAAACCTGGTGGTGCAGCACCATCTGTTGCTCTGCGCCACCCCCGCCAAGCCCCTCTGCGGCGACCCGGCGGTGGGAGCGGCCAGCTGGCAGCGGCTCAAGGAGCTGGTGCGGGAGCTGGGCCTGGAGGATCCGGCCCGCCCCGAGGGGGTGGTGCTGCGCAGCAAGGCCGACTGCCTGCGGGTCTGCCGGGATGGCCCCGTGCTCTGGATCTGGCCTGAGGGGGTGATCTATGGCGGGGTCACGCCGGCGCGGATCGAGCGGATCATGCGCGAGCACGTGCTGGAGGGCCGAGCGATCGAAGCCTGGGTCCTGGGCCGGGCTCCCTTCGCGACGGCGGCCGGCATGGGCGGCCGCTGAGGGCTTCAGGCCTCGGGCGCCAGCCGGCTGCTGAGCCAGGCCACCGCCAGGCGGTCGGACCAGCTGGCCAAAGGGTCATCCCCCTCGCCATGGAAGCCGCAATGGCCGCCGCGGCGGGTGACCAGCACCTCCAGCGCCGGTGGCGCCGGGTCCGGCGGGATCTGCGCCAGCAGGTCCGCCAGGGACTGGGTCGGCCCCACCGGCACCCACGGGTCATCCGCCGCGTGCAGCAGCAGGATGCGGGGTCCCTGGTGGCCCAGGGCCTGCTGCCGCAGCAGCGCCAGGGGGCTGGCAGCGGCGTAGTACTCGTCCACCGAGCCATAACCCCAGCGGGGCGCGGTGATGCAGGCGTCGAAGCTGCGGATCGAGCGAGGCCTGCTAGAGCCCAGCAGAATTGTGCGCTCCGCCTCGCCCAACCCCCGGCGGTCCGCCAGGGTCTCGCGTCGCAAGCGGCTCACCAGCCAGGCCTGGTAAAGGGCGTTGCGGGGCCGGGAGAGGGCGGCACTGCAGCCCAGCAGATCCACGGGGCTGCCTACACACACCAGCGCCGCGAGGGCCTCGCCCGCCGCGGCCTGGCAGGCGTTCAGGAGGATCGTGCCGCCCAAGGAGAAGCCCGCGGCCACCAGGGGCAGCGGACCCGCGAGCTGGTGGGCCCGCTCCAGGACCGGCAGCAGATCGCGGTCACAGCGGGCCGCATAGCTGCCCGCCGCCAGGTGCCGCCCCGGGCCCGCACCCCGCAGATTGAGACGCAAGCTGGCGAAGCCGGCTCGCTGCAGCGCCAAGGCCAGCCGCCGCGGCCCCGGGGCGTCGGCGGAGCCGCCCAGCCCGGGCACGATCAGCACCAGGGCGCGGGCCGCGGCTGTCAGCGGCCCCTCGAGCCTTGCCAGGAGCTGATCACCCCCGCCGATGTCGATGGACAGCGGTCTGGAGCGGTCGGGGGGCAGGGGCACGGGCCACAGAGTATCCCGCAGGGTCTGCAGATCCGGCCCCCACCAGGGGGGCCTTTGCCGGAAGGGGGGCAGCCCCAGGCTGGTGGGCAGGGATGGGGGAACGCCGCTCAGAGGGTGCTCAGGCCGCCACGGGCTGGCGGGCGGCTTCACCCTTGGGCCCACCCTTGGCGCCAACCTTGCCCACACCCATCTCCCGCAGTTCCGAGAGCAGACCGTTGAGCACCGCCTTGGCGTCGCCGAACACCATCGCAGTCTGGGGCAACTCGAACAGGGCATTGGCGATGCCAGCGTAGCCGGCCCCCAGGCTGCGCTTGACCACGAACACCTGACGGGCCTGGTCCACCTCGAGAACGGGCATGCCGTAGAGGGGGCTGGTGGGATCGGTCTTGGCCTGGGGGTTCACCACGTCGTTGGCTCCGAGCACGATCACCACGTCAGTGCGGGGGAACTCGGGGTTGATGGCCTCCATCTCCACCAACTGCTCGTAGGGCACGTCGGCCTCCGCCAGCAACACGTTCATGTGGCCCGGCATGCGGCCGGCCACCGGATGGATGGCGTAGCTCACCTCCACCCCATGGGCCTCGAGCAGCTTGGCCAGCTCCCGCAGGGCGTGCTGGGCCTGGGCGACCGCCAGGCCGTAGCCAGGCACGAACACCACCCGCTCCGCCACCTCCAAGGCCATGGCGCATTCCTCGGCGCTGCAGCTGGTGATGCGGCTGTAGTCGGAGGACCCTGCCGCGGCGGCGCCACCGCCGGAGGCGCCCACCCCAAGGGCACCTCCGAACAGCACCGACACCAGCGAGCGGTTCATGGCGGTGCACATCACCTGGGTGAGGATCAGCCCCGCGGCCCCCACCATCGCCCCGGCCACGATCAGCAGCTGACTGCCGACCACGAAGCCAGCGGCGGCGGCAGCCACACCGGAATAGGAATTGAGCAGGGAGATCACGACGGGCATGTCGGCACCGCCGATTGGCAGGGTGACACCCACGCCCAGCAGGGTGGCGCTGGCCACCAGCAGCCAGAGGGGCAGGCCCGCCGGGTCGCTGAGCAGCAGCACAGAACCCACTAGGGAGGTCACGGCCAGGGCGATGTTGACCCCATGGCGGATGGGGCTCTGGGTCCAGGCCGGGGTGTCCAGCCAGCCCTGCAGCTTGGCCATCGCCACGATCGAGCCGCTGAAGGTGATCGCTCCAACGAAAACCGAGATGGCGATCGAGATCAGGGCCACCCGGTCGGTGGGGTCGACATCGAACAGGGCGACACCCACCGCCACCAGGAGCGAAGCCATGCCGCCGCAGCCGTTGAACAGCGCCACGGTCTCAGGCATGGCGGTCATCGGCACCCGCTGGGCCGTCAGCAGACCGGCCAGGCCACCGGCGGCCGTGCCGATGGCGATCCACAGCCAGGCCTGGGGATCGGGGCGGATCTGCAGGAGGAGCCCCAGCACCGCCAGGCCCATGGCCAGGGCGGCGAGGCCGTTGGCGGCCCGGGCGGAGCGAACCTTGGAGAGACCCTTGATGCCCAGGGCCAACAGCAGCACCGCCGTCAGATCGATGAGCTGGGCGAAGCCGTCGCCGGAAAGGAGCGCGGCGGGGATGGACAGGGCGAAGGGGAGAGGCATCGGGGCGTCAGCGGCGGCGGAACATGGCGAGCATGCGGTCGGTGACCAGGAAGCCTCCGATCACGTTGTAGAGGGCAAAGCCCAGAGAGAGGGCGCCGATCAGCAGCAGCGCCTGGTTATCGCCCGCCTTCTGGATCAAGGTGAGGGAGGCGAGCACGGTGATGCCGCTGATCGCGTTGGCGCCGGACATCAGCGGCGTGTGCAGGGTGGGAGGAACCTTGCCGATCAGTTCAAGGCCCAGGAGGCTGCCCAACAGCAGCACCCAGAGGGCCTGGGAAAGGGAGCTCATGCGGGGGTTGCAGCGGGGGTGGCGGTGGGAGCGATGGCGTTGGCGGCGCGGGCGACCGGGCGCACCACGTCCTCGCGGCGGCACTGGCCCCCGTGGGCGAGCAGGCAGCCATCGAGGATCGGATCCTCCGGATCGAGGCGCAGGCCGCCGGGCTGCTCCGGATCGTGCAGGTGCTCGATCAAGGCGGCCAGGTTGCGGGCATAAAGGGCGCTGGCATGGTTGGGAACGCTGCTGGGCAGGGCATCGGCCCCGATCAGTTGCACGCCGTTGCGAAGCACGGTCTCGCCGGGGATCGTGCCGAAGCAGTTCCCCCCCTGGGCCACCGCCAGATCCACAACCACCGCACCGGGGCGCAGGCCGTCGAGCATGGCCTCATCGATCAGGCGCGGGGCGGGGCGACCCGGCACCAAGGCGGTGCAGATGACCATGTCGGCCAGGGCCAGCTGCTCCGCCAGCTGGCGGCGCTGGGCGGCGAGGAAGGCCTCCGTGGCCTGGCGGGCATAGCCCCCCGACTCGGCGGGGCGCTCCTCCTGGCTGGGGGGATCGATGAAGCGGCCGCCGAGGGATTCCACCTGCTCGCGGGCCGCCTCGCGCACATCCGACACGTAAACCACCCCTCCCAGCCGGCGGGCGGTGGCCAGGGCCTGCA
>JBILEP010000267.1:0-3506 GCA_044352045.1 Cyanobium sp.
CGGATGTTCACCGAGCGGGCGCTCTGCTGCAGCCGCACCCCCATCTGCTCGGCGATGGCGGTGAAGCGGTGGTGGTAAAGCTCCAGGGTCACCGGATCGGGGGCCACTTGATCGGGCGCCGCCGCGGGGGGCGGGGGCGGCGCGGCGGCCAGCTGCTCCAGCAGCAGTTCACCGCCCTCCAGGCGCCGGGCGCTCCAGCCGGGCTCCAACACCAGGGTGCCGGTGTCATCCACCACCAGGGCGGGCCCCACCAGGGCTGGCCCCGCCAGGGGCTGATCCTGCGGCAGCTGACTGCGCCGCCAGAGGGGCGCCTCACCCCAGACCATTCCCTCACCGTCCCTTGCCGGCAGGCAGAGGGGAACAAGGGCGCCGGGGGCGCCGCGGGGATCCGCGGCGGCGCAGCGGGGCGATTGCGCCGCCTCGGCAGGCGCCGCCACCTCCACCAGCAACCGTTCCACCACCAGCGCTTCGCCCCCCACTCCGTAACCGAAGCGACGCCGATGCAGGGCCTCAAAGCGCTCCCGCAGCTCCGCCACGCCATCCGCGGGGCCGGGGCCATCCAGCTCCAGGCCCCGCTCCCGGCCGGCGACGCGCACCTCCAGACGCCAGCGCACCTCGGGCTGCTGGTGGTCCGTCAGGTCGCCGGCGCCCTGGAGATCGGCCGTCGCCGCCGCCGCCAGTTGCGCAACCGCGGCGTGCAGCTCCGGCAGAAGCTGGGGCTCGAGCGGTCGCCGCAGGGAGACCTCCCGCAGCAGCTCCTGCCGCGCCAGGCCGATGCCCCAGGCGGAGAGCACGCCGGCAAGGGGGTGCAGCAGCACCCGGGAGATGCCGAGGCGGGCCGCCAGGGCGCAGGCGTGCAGGCCGCCGGCGCCGCCGAAGCTCACCAGCAGGGCGCCGCGGATGTCGTGGCCCCGCTGGATGGAAACGCGCCGGATCGCCTCCGCCATGCGCTCCACCGCGATCGTCAGCGCCCCCTGGGCGAGGGTTTCCGGGGAGGGCGCGGCGGCGGTGGCGGCCAGGGAGGCGGCCAGGTCGGCGAAGCCGCGCACCACCACGTCCCGATCGGCCGGGCGATCACCCGTGGGCCCGAACACCGCCGGCAGGGCTCCCACCGGCAGCCGGCCGAGCAGCAGGTGGGCGTCGGTGAGGGTGAGCGGGCCACCGCGGCCGTAACAGGCGGGGCCAGGGTCGGCGCCGGCGGAGCGGGGCCCCACGGTGAGGCGCCCATCCCGCAGGGCCAGCAGCGACCCACCGCCGGCGGCGACGGTGTGGATCGGCAGCATCGGCGCCTGCAGCCGCAAGCCGACGATCTCGGTTTCGGCGTTGCGCTCGCCCCCCAGATCCGGCCCCGCGCCCTCCAGGTGGAAGACGTCGGTGGAGGTGCCGCCCATGTCAAAGCCGAGGATCGGCAGCTGGGCCAGGCCCGCCAGGCGGGCGGCGGCGGCGGCGCCGACCATGCCGCCGGCGGGGCCGGAGAGGATGGTGTCCTTGGCGAGCAGCAGGGCCGGGGCGCGCAGGGCGCCGGAAGAGGTCATCACCCGCAGGCGGGTGGCGGGCCCCAGCTCGCCCTGCACGGCGGCGAGGTAACGGCGCAACACCGGCCGGATCGCCGCTTCCACCAGGCAGGTGGTGCCACGCGGCACCAGGCGCGGCTGGGAACTCACCTGGTGGGAGAGCACCGGTTCGGCGACACCGAGCGACTCCAGCCAAGCGCCCACCGCCAGCTCATGGGCTGGGTTGCGCACGCTGTGCATGAGGGCGACGGCCACGCTGCCGAAACCCTCCGCCATCCCGCGGCGCACCTCCTCCGCCAGGGCGTCGTCGAGCCGCAGGGGCGCCACTTCCTTCCCGTCGGCGTCAAGCCGCCCGTCGAGCTCCACCACCCGCAACGCCGGCAGGGGCGGGGTGCTGATGCGCAGCGCGAAGATGTCCGGCCGTTGCTGATCGCCGATCCGCATCAAATCGGCGAAGCCGCGGTTGAGCAGCAGCAGCACCGGCTCCGTGGCGCGCTCCAGCAGGGCGTTGGTGGCTACGGTGGTGCCGAGCCGCACCTCCGCGATCAGGCCCGGCGGGATGGGCGCCGCGGCGGGCAGGCCGAGCAGGTCGCGGATGGCGCGCACCGCCGGATCACCGGGGCGGCCGGGCTGGCGGGAGAGCAGCTTGCGCACCTCCAGAGCCCCGGCGGGAGAACAGGCCACCAGATCGGTGAAGGTGCCGCCCCGGTCGATCCAGAAGCGCCAGGCGCCGGACGTCACCGGTAGTTCTCGAATTGCAGCGGCAGCTCCAGCTCTTCGGCCTTGAGCAGCTGCATGGCCTGCTGCAGATCATCCTTGCTCTTGCCGCTGATGCGCAGGCTTTCGCCCTGGATGGCGACGGTGACCTTCTTGACGCTGTCGCGCACCTTCTTGCTGAGCTTTTTGGCCAACTCCTGGTTGAGCCCGCGCCGCAGTTTCACCACCTGCTTGACGCGATTGCCGCCCACCGGCTCGGGCGTCTGGAAGTCAAAAATCTTCAAGGAAAGGTTGCGTTTGGTGGCCTTCTGGCGCAACACATCGGCCACGGCCTCCAGGGTCATGTCGCTGGCGGTGGTGATCGTCAGGGCCTCCTCCTCCACGTCGATCTCGGTGGCGGAATCCTTGAGGTCGTAGCGCTGCCCCACCTCCCGCCGCACCTGGTCGACGGCGTTCACCAACTCCTGGCGATCGAAATCGGAGACAACGTCGAAGGAAAAGGTGTCAGCCATGGGTGCGCCTTGATTTCGCAGGCATTCTCAGCTGATCCTATGGCCTACAGGCGCGACGCCAGGCCTCACCCAACTTCCGCTCCCTTGTGGCGGCGGGCCATCCAAGGGCATGTCCTTCGCGACCTGGCTGGGGGGAGCGCCGTGGGGCACCTCCGCAAGGACCCAAATCGGATCCGCTCCCCCAACCTGGGCGAGGAGTTTCTCAACGGCCCGATGCGGATTGAGCCGGTACCGGCACCACCGCCACGGCTGCCCTCTCCCCTGGCCCTCGGCTGAAGCCACCTGCGGGGTCGGATCAGACGGCGGCCCGCCTAGAAAAGAGGCCGCTTCCCCCCTCGCCATGCCCCCGCTGACCCTGCTGGCCGCCACCTCCCTGCCGGTGATCCCCACCGGCACCGTGGCCCCCTTCGCCTGGTCGCTCGTGCTCAGCGGCGTCGTGGTGATCCTCAGCCTCATCCCCCTGGCGGCCGGCCGCGCCAAAGCCGACTTCACCCCCGCCGACCTGGCGGCGCCGCGGGCGATGTTCGAGCGGCTGCCCGCCTGGGGCAAGCGCGCCAACTGGGCCCATCAGAACAGCTTCGAGGCCTTCACCCTCCATGCCCCCGCCTGCCTGCTGGTGCTGCTCGCCGCCCCGGAGCTCACCGCCACCGCCGGCCTCAGCGCCGCGGCCGCCTGGCTGCACCCGCTGCTGCGGCTCGGCTACATCGCCGCCTACGTGGCCAACATCCCGCCCCTGCGCAGCCTCTGCTGGGCCGGCGCCATC
>JBILEP010000031.1:0-12126 GCA_044352045.1 Cyanobium sp.
CGGTCGGTCGTCAGGTGCTGCGGGTGCGCCGCGACGAGGTCGCTCTGGCCCGGCTGGGCGACGCCGCCGCCGGTGGCTTGCCGAGGGATTCGGCGGCGCTCTACGAGCTCGGCTCGGTGCAGCTGCGCAAACGGCTCTATGACCAGGCGGGCGACAGCCTCCGCAAGGCCCTGCGTCTGGCGGAGGAGGAGCAGGCACCCCCGGAAGCCCTGGCCCTGATCCAGAACGCCCTCGGCTTTGCCCTGGCGGCCCAGGGGCGCTATCCGGCCGCCATCCGCCAGTACCGGGCGGCCCTCAAATGCCGGGCGGAGTACCCGGTGGCCATGAACAACCTGGCCTTCGCCCTGGAGAAGCAGCAGAAGCCCGAGGAGGCCCGCACGCTCTACGGGCGGGTGCTGGAGCTGGAGGCGGGCAATGCCACCGCTCGGCGACGGCTGCGGCGTTTGGAGCGGCAGGGCTTCGATGACGGGCCGGGCTCCGGCGGCGACGACAAGGCCGCCTGAACGGCCTCACCAGAGGCCGCGCACCACGCCGCCCGCCTTGGCCGGCGCCTCGGGAGGCGGTCCTGGCACCAGTTGCAGGCGGCCGCCGGGGTTGGTGAGCCGGGGGGCGTGCCAGCCGCTGAGGGAGAGCCCCTGCAACCCCTGGAACTCGCCGCCGGCCTCCAGACCAGCCCCCAGGCCGCTCGCCAGGGGCAACAGATCGAGCTGATCCGACTTGGCGTTGATGTTGCCCTGGAAAGGGGTTTCCAGGCCGGCGATCAACATGCGGCCCCGCAATACCACCATCTGGCCGCTGGGCACCACGGAATCCAGCAGGAGCTGCACCGGCTGGGGGGCGGCGCCGCGCTCGAAGGCTCGGTAACTGCCGCGCCAGGAGCGGGGAATGCGGGTGGCGATCAGCTCGGCCCGGCCCACCGGATCGAAGGTCTCGACGCTGCCACCGATGCCGCCATCATCCGCAAGGGAATCCCTGGGGGGGGTGTAGGCCGGGAAGGCGTCCGCGGGCAAGGCCGGGGCCGGAGACGTGACCGGCAGGGGCACAGCCGACGGCGTCGGGGCCGGGGGGGTGAGGGCCAGCAGCGGCAGGGGCATCGCGGGGGGCGCGGTTGCCCAGCGAGACTAGGGGGAACTGCCCGCCCCCGGCACCGCACCTTGACCCAGAGCGCAACCCCCTCCTCCCCCGGGGACCTGCTGATCGGCCAGCGCCGCTTCTCGAGCCGGTTGATGACCGGCACCGGCAAATACCCCTCCCTGGAGACGATGCGGGCTTGCCTGGCCGCCAGCGGCTGCGAGATCGTGACCGTGGCGGTGCGGCGCGTGCAGAGCCAGGCCACCGGCCATGGCGGGCTGATGGAGGCGATCGATTGGAGTCGCCACTGGATGCTCCCCAACACCGCCGGCTGCGCCACGGCGGAGGAAGCGCTGCGGGTGGCCCGATTAGGCCGGGAGCTGGCCCGTCTGGCGGGGCAGGAGGACAACAACTTCGTGAAGCTGGAGGTGATCCCCGATCCCCGCCACCTGCTGCCCGACCCGATCGGCACCCTGCAGGCGGCGGAGCAGCTGGTGAAGGAGGGCTTCACGGTGCTGCCTTACATCAACGCCGACCCGGTGCTGGCGAAACGGCTCGAGGAGGTGGGCTGCGCCACCGTGATGCCCCTGGGCTCACCGATCGGGTCGGGCCAGGGCATCCGCAACGCCGACAACATCGCCCTGATCATCGAGGCGGCCCGGGTGCCGGTGGTGGTGGACGCCGGCATCGGCGTCCCCAGCGAGGCGGCCCAGGCGATGGAGATGGGCGCCGACGCCCTGTTGATCAACAGCGCCATCGCCCTGGCCGGCGATCCGGTGGCGATGGCCCGGGCGATGGCGATGGCCACCGAGGCCGGCAGGGTGGCCTTCGGGGCCGGACGGCTACCTGCACGGCGGCAGGCCAACGCCAGCTCCCCCAGCCAGGGACGGGTGGGGGGCTAGGGGGGCTGCGGGTCTGTGACGAACCATTCCGGATCGGGGAACGATCCGGAGAGCCTCCATAGCGTGCGTGCAGTCACAGCCCCAACCCATGCAGGTCACGGAAGAGGACGGCGGCCGGCTCAACGCCTTTGCCAAGGAGCCACGCATGGTGGTGATGGAGAAGGGCACGGGCGGCTCGGCCAACACCCGCCTGGTGCTGATCGGCGGCGCCGTGCTGGTTCTCCTGCTGGCGGGGATCGCCGCCGGCATCCGCTGAGGGCCTGCCGCTCCGGTGGGGCCGGAGGCCTGTAGTAGCTTGACCCAGCTGAGCATCAGCTCGTTCAGGAGACACGGGTGAAGGTTTTCGTTCTCGGCGGCGACGGCTTCTGCGGGTGGCCCTGCGCGGTGAACCTGGCGGATGCCGGCCACGATGTGGTCATCGTCGACAACCTCAGCCGCCGCAAAATCGACATCGACCTCGGCGTGGAGTCGCTGACCCCGATTGCCACGATCTTCGAGCGGCTGCGCGCCTGGGAGCAGGTGGGTGGCCGCACGATGCGCTTCGTGCACCTGGATATCGCCCGCGAGTACGAATGTCTGCTGGAATTGCTGCGCAGCGAGCGCCCGGACGCGATTGTGCATTTCGCTGAGCAGCGGGCCGCTCCCTATTCGATGAAAACCAGCGCCACCAAGCGCTACACGGTCGACAACAACGTCAACGGCACCCACAATCTGCTGGCCGCCATTGTCGAGAGCGGACTGAATATTCACATCGTTCACCTCGGCACGATGGGGGTTTATGGCTATGGCTCCCACCGCGGCGCCACGATTCCCGAGGGCTATCTCACCGTAGAAGTGCCCCAGGCGGATGGCAGCCGCTTTACGGAAAAGATCCTGCACCCCACCAATCCAGGCAGCGTCTATCACATGACCAAGACGCTCGATCAATTGCTGTTTTTCTATTACAATAAAAACGACGGCATCCGCATCACCGATCTGCACCAGGGCATTGTCTGGGGCACGAACACTGCCCTCACCGAGAAGGATCCGCGCCTCACCAACCGCTTCGACTACGACGGCGACTACGGAACGGTGCTGAACCGATTTCTGATGCAGGCGGCGATCGGCTACCCCCTCACCGTGCACGGCACCGGCGGCCAGACGCGCGCCTTCATCCACATCCGCGATTCGGTGCGTTGCGTGCAGCTCGCCCTGGAGCATCCCCCCGCCCACGGCGAGAGGGTGAAGATCTTCAACCAGATGACGGAAAGCCACCGCGTCGCCGACCTGGCCGAGAAGGTGGCGGCCCTCACCGGCGCCCGGATCGACCAGCTGCCCAATCCCCGCAATGAGGCGATCGAGAACGATCTGATCGTCGACAACCGTTGTTTCCTGGAGCTGGGTCTGCAGCCCACCACCCTCGACGACGGCCTGCTCTCCGAGGTGGTGGATGTGGCCAGGCGCTGGGCCGATCGCTGCGACCGCTCCAAGATCCCCTGCCGCTCCGCCTGGACCACCCGTCAGGCGGAAGCCATCCGCACGGGCGGCTGAGGGACGCGGGTACGACTGTGAAGATCGTCTTTTTCACCGAAACCTTCCTGCCGAAGGTCGATGGCATCGTCACGCGGCTCACGAAAACGATCCAGCACCTGGTCGCCAGCGGTGATGAGGTGCTTGTGTTCTGCCCGGAAGGGGCACCCGACAACTGGATGGGCGCCCGGGTGATCGGCGTGCCGGCGATGCCCCTGCCCCTCTACCCCGAACTGAAACTGGCCCTGCCCCGACCCGCGGTTTCCGAGGCGCTTGAACGCTTCGCCCCCGATCTGGTGCACGTGGTGAACCCGGCGGTGCTCGGATTGGGGGGCATCTGGCTGGCAAAAACGCGCAACCTGCCTCTGGTGGCCAGCTACCACACCCACCTGCCGAAGTATCTGGAGCACTACGGCATGGGCATGCTCGAACCCCTCCTCTGGGAGCTGCTGAAGGCTGCCCACAACCAGGCCCAGCTCAACCTCTGCACCTCCACCGCGATGGTGGACGAGCTCAGCGACAAGGGCATCCAGCACACGGCGCTCTGGCAGCGGGGGGTGGACACCGAGCTGTTCCGCCCGGAGATGGCCTGCGCGGCGATGCGGCAGCGCCTGCATGGCCACCACGACGACACGGGCCATCTGCTGCTCTACATCGGCCGGCTTTCCGCCGAGAAGCAGATCGAGCGCATCCGGCCGGTGCTGGAGGCGATGCCCGAGACGCGCCTGGCCCTGGTGGGCGACGGCCCCCATCGCCAACAGTTGGAGCGGGTGTTCGAGGGCACCCCCACCACCTTCGTGGGCTATCTGGCCGGGGCGGACCTGGCGGCCGCCTACGCCAGCGGCGACGCCTTCCTCTTCCCCTCCAGCACCGAAACCCTGGGATTGGTGCTGTTGGAGTCGATGGCCGCCGGCTGCCCGGTGGTGGGGGCCGAGCGCGGCGGCATCCCCGACATCGTCACCGACGGGATCAACGGCTGCCTCTATGACCCGGACAACGGCGACAGCCTGATCGAAGCGGTGCGCCGCCTGCTGGGGGATCCGGCGCAACGGCGCACCCTGCGCCTGGCGGCGCGCCAGGAGGCCGAACGCTGGGGCTGGAGCGGCGCCACCGAACAACTGCGGGGCTACTACCGGCGCGTGCTGGGTCAGCGACCGCTGGAGCTGGCGGCCTGAGGGGCGGGGCTGGATGCCCCCCGGAACCAGGTGGTCATCAGCGCCTTGACCATCGGGGCTGCCACCGTGCTGCCGTAGCCGCCGCTGTTCTCCCCGAAGGCGACGATCACCAGCTCGGGATGGCCGGCCGGGGCATAGCCGCCGAACCAGGCGTGGTCGGGGCGGGGCGGATCCTCGGCGGTGCCGGTCTTGCCCGCCACCGCGGGCAGGGAGGGGTCGTTGAGGATCGTGGCGGTGCCCTCGGTGACCACCTGCCGCAGCCCCTGCCGCAGCACCCGCAGGGTTTCCGGCTTCAGGCCGATCGTGTGCCGCGGCCGGGAGCCCTCCACCAGATGGGGGGTGACCAGGGTGCCGCCGTTGGCCACGGCGGCATAGAGGCGCGCCATCTGCAGGGGCGTCACGGTCACCGCCCCCTGGCCGATGGCGGAGGTGATCGTGTCGACGGAAGTCCAGGGCTCCCCCAGCTCCCGCCGCTTCCAGGCGGGATCCCCCAGCAGGCCGGGGCTTTCCTCCTCGGCCAGCTCCACGCCGGTGAGGTGGCCGTAGCCCAGGCGACGGGCGGCTCGGAACAGCTCCTGGGGCCCCACCCGCAGACCCAGCTGGTAGTAGAAGCTGTTGCTGCTCACCGCCAGGGCCTTCTGGAAGCCGATGGCCCCGAAGGAGCCGTGGTCGCCGTAGCACTGGCCGTCGTAGCAGAACTGTCCCATGGTCGGGATCGTGGAGTCTGGCCCGTAGCGCCCAGACTCCAGGCCGGCGATCGTGCTGACGATCTTGAAGGTGCTGGCCGGCGGGAAGGCCCGCAGGGCGCGGTTGAGCATCGGCGCCTCGGGCCGGTTGAGCTCGTTCCACTGGGCCAGGGTGGGCCCTTCGGCGAAGACGTTGGGGTTGAAGGTGGGGCGGCTGGCGATCGCCCGGATCGCGCCGCTGCGGGGGTCGAGGGCGACGATCGCCCCCTGGCGCACCCCGTCGAGGGCCCGCTCAGCCGCCTGCTGCAGGGGCAGATCGAGGCTGAGGCGCAGATCACGGCCAGCCCGCGCCGGCCGATCGCCCAGCACCCGCTGCACCTGGCCGGCGGCGTTCACCTCAAGCTGCTGGCCACCCCACTCACCCCGCAGATGGCGCTCGTACGCCTTCTCCAGGCCGGTGCGGCCAATGCGGTCGCTGAGGCGGTAGCCCTGGTCCCGCAGGCGCTTGTAGTCCTCTTCGTCGATGCTGCTGGTGTAACCGATCACATGGGCGGCGAGGCTGCCGTGGGGATAGGCGCGCAACACCTCGATGCCCACGTCGATGCCCCGCAGGGCGCTGGCCTGCTCCCGCAGGCGCAACACCTGCACCGGCGTCAGTGGACCGGAGAGGCGAATCGGGAAGCCATCCCCCTCGCCGCCGAGGCGGCGCTGGCGCTCCAGCTGCGCGGCGGGGATCGCCAGCAGCCGCGCCAGTCGATCGCGCAGGGCGGGCCACTCCTCAGGCTTCACCAAGCGGGGCTGCAGGGTGAGGCGGTAGACAAGCCGGTTGGAAGCCAACAGGCGGCCGTTGCGATCGAGCAGGCGACCCCGCACCGGATCACGGGGGATCAGGCGGATGCGGTTTTCATCGGCCATCGCCCGGTTCGCCCGGCCATAGAGCAGCTGCAGCCAAGCGAGCCGGGCCGTGATCGCCATGCTCAGCAGCAGCACAAGCAGCAGGAGCAGGGCCGGTTGGGAGCCGACGCCCGTGTGTCGGGTGCGCCCGAACCCGCTGGCCATCAGGGGGTTTCGGAGACGGCGGACCCGGTGAGCCGGCGCTCGAGCAGATCCAGGCGGGCGGCGATGCGGCTGAGGGTGGCCTGCAGCTCCGCCGGATCGGCGGCGTCGGGCTCCAAAGTCACCGCCGCCGGCGACACCGTGCCCCCATCGTGCACCTCCACCTTCAGCACCGGATTGCCCAGGCCGGGCTGGAGCCGGTCAAGGCTGTCGCGCAGCTGGCTGGCCGAGGTCTCCCCCTCCTCCCGCAAACGGCCCAGGGGATCGGCGCTGCTTCCATCGAAGGCAGCGAGCACCTCGCGGGGGCCGCCGCGCCGGACCCGCTCCGCCACCGCCAGCCCGACGGGCAGCACGTCCTGCATCAGGGTCAGACGCAGGGCATCGAAGGGATCGGCAGCCATGGCGGACCGGGGGGGTGCGCCTCCAGTCTGACGCGCCGAGCGGGCAATCTCAGGGGGTGGGGCGGGTCACACCCGGCGTCACCACAACGGGGAGGCAGGGGCGCTGGGAGGCCATCCACCAGCCGGCGCTAGCCGCCATCACCAGCAGGGCGGCGAAGGGGAGGGCGGCGCGGCGGGTGCCCTCGTGGGCGAACCACTCCAGCCAGCCCCGCAGGAAGCGTTCCCGGTCGAAGCGACGCCGCTGGCGCTGCTCCTCCTGCTCGCGGCGCCGCAGGGCGCGGGCGACCCAGCGCTCGAAGGCCTTCTTCTTGGTGACGGCCATCTTGCGCTCCACCTCCAGCAGGTGGCCGGCATTCAGATCCGGGTTGAAGGTGCTGATCAGCTCCAGGCTCTTGAGGAACATCTCCACGGCGCCATCCTTGATGGCCAGTTCGTCAGGCTCGAGCTGATCCCAGGCCACCTCGGGGTAGAAGCGCAGGCGGTTGGCGCTGATCTGGTCCTCGCTCATCTGGCCCGGCTCCCGCAGCCAGCGGTCGGTGTTGGCGTCGAAGCGGCGCCAGTAGAGGAAGGGGTTGAGGTAGATGGTCTTGCCCGCCAGCAGGATCGTGTCCTGCTGCAGGCGCCGTTGCAACAGGGCAGGATCCTGATCGGGGTCGGCGGCGGCGCTGGTGGCGGGGGTCACGGCGGAGCGGATTCCGGCGGGAGCTCTGATGGTATCGGCGCCCCCCGCTGCTCGCCAGGGACGGTCGCCGCAGCGACCGTCCGCGCCCTCACTCCCACTCGATCGTGCCGGGGGGCTTGCTGGTGATGTCGAGCACGACCCGATTGACCCCCTTCACCTCGTTGACGATGCGATTGGAGATCGTCTCCAGCAGGTCGTAGGGCAGGCGCGACCAGTCGGCCGTCATGCCGTCCTCGGAGGAGACACAGCGCAGCACCACCGGGTAGGCGTAGGTGCGCTTGTCGCCCATCACTCCGACGCTGCGCACCGGCAGGAGGACGGCGAACGCCTGCCAGATCTCGTCGTAGAGGCCGGCTTCGCGCACCTCCTGGCGCACGATCCAGTCGGCGTCGCGCAGGATGTCGAGCTTCTCGGCGCTCACCTCACCCAGGATGCGGATCGCCAGGCCAGGGCCCGGGAAGGGATGGCGCCCCACGATCTCCTGCGGCAGCCCCAGGCTGCGCCCCACCTTGCGCACCTCGTCCTTGAACAGGCGGCGCAGGGGCTCCACCAGCTTGAACTGGAGATCCTTGGGCAGACCGCCCACGTTGTGGTGGCTCTTGATTTTCACCGCCACCCGCTCGCCGGTGGCGGGATCGATGTTGGTGCCGGCCGATTCGATCACATCGGGGTAGAGGGTGCCCTGGGCGAGGTAATCGAAGGGGCCCAGCCGCTTGCTCTCCTGCTCAAAGACACGAATGAACTCCGAGCCGATGATCTTGCGCTTCTCCTCCGGATCGGAAACGCCATCCAGGCGGGTGAGGAAGCGTTCGCGGGCATTGATGTATTCCACACGAATGTGGAACTGGCGATCAAAGAATTCCATCAGGAACTCCGGCTCGCCTTTGCGCATGAAGCCCTGGTCGATGAACATGCAGGTGAGGCGATCGCCGATCGCCCGGTGCAGCAGGAATGCCAGGGTTGAGGAGTCCACCCCGCCCGAGAGGGCCAGCAGCACGCGCTTGTCGCCCACCTGGGCGCGCACCTCGGCGACGGCCTCGTCGATGAAGGCGTCGGTGGTCCAGTCGGGCTGGCAGCCGCAGACGTGGTAGATGAAATTGCGCAGCAGCACCATGCCGCAGCTGGAATGCACCACCTCGGGGTGGAATTGCACGCCGTAAAGGTGGCGACCATGGTGCGCCACGGCCGCCTCGGGGGTGTTGGCGGTGTGGGCCAGGCGCACGAACCCCTCCGGCAAGCGCTCCACCGAATCGCCGTGGCTCATCCACATCGTGGAGCCCTCCTCCACGTTGGTGAGCAGGTCGGTGGGGTCGTCGACAAACAGGGGCGCCTTGCCGTATTCGGCCCGGCCGGCCGCCACCACCGAACCGCCCAGCTGCTGCACCATCAGCTGCATGCCGTAACAGACCCCGAGCACCGGGATGCCCAGCTCCCAGATGCCCGGATCGCAGAGGGGCGCCCCCGCCTCGTAGACCGAGCTGGGGCCGCCGCTGAGGATGATGCCGCGGGGGGCGAGCCGGGCCAGCTCGGCGGCGCTGGTGGAGTGGCCCATCACGAGCGAGAACACCTCGGTCTCCCGGACGCGCCGGGCGATCAGCTCCGAGTACTGGGAGCCGAAGTCGAGGATCACGATCGCCGGGTGGCGGCTGGAGCCGCTGGCCGCATCACGGACGGGCGGCCGGGACAGCTGCTGGGTCATCGGTGCGGCAGGCAGCCGGTGACGGAGGCCACCGGGTCATTCCCTGCACCCTAGGCCGGCCGCCTGAACGCCTCCAGCAGCTCGGCGCCGCGGGGGCCGCAGACCCGCAGGCGCCGGGCGCGGTCGAACAGGGCCGCTCCCACCACCATCGCCGGCACGCCATGGCGCTCCAGATAGGCGGCGCTGCGGCCCTCCACCGCGGCCGCCAGCCGACCCCGCAGCCGTTCCGCCGCCGTGGCATCGCGCTCCTCCAGGCCAGCCAGGGCGGCCTCCACGGTGGGGGCGGCGTGCAGCTGCTGGAGCGGCTCGCCGGCCAGTCCCTCCAGGGCCGCCAGGGCGGTGAGCACCTCGGCGCGGCCATCCGCCAGGTGGTGATGGGTGTGGAAGATGCCACCGGCGAGCTTGAGCAGCTTGCCCTGGTAGCCGAACAGCAGCAGGCGCCGCACACCCCGCTCGGCGGCGGCCACCAACAGGGGGCCGAGCCAGTTGCCGGCCTTGAGCAGCAGCTCCGGCGGCAGGCCGAGGCGAGGGGCCAGATCGAGGCCGTTCTCGCCGATCACCAGCACCAGATCGCCCGCAAAACCGGGCGCCGCGGTGCGCGCCGCCAGCGCCTCCAGCCCCCGGGCGAGGAGATCGGGGCCGGCGCCGGCCTGGGTTTCGGCGCGCGTGCCGATCAGGGCGAGGCCCTCCACCACCCCGAAGGCGGCGTTGCTGGTGCGCTCGGCCAGGCGCCGCCCCCCCGGCAGCACCACCCGCAGCCGCAGCCCGCGGCCGGCGGGCAACAGGGGCCGGAGGTTGGCCTCCAACAGCCGTCGGGCATAGGCGGAGAGGCAGGTCTCACCGCTGGCGGCGTGCACCCCCACCCCCTCGCCGGCCTCGATCACCAGCCAGGCCTCCGGATCGCAGGGGTGGGGGAGATCCTCCCGCCAGCGCAGCAGGGCCCACACCTCCAGGCCACGGGTGAGATCAAGACCCTCGCCGGGATCGCAGCGGCTGCGGCCAAGGCTCCACCCCTCCCCCAGCAGGGCCGCTGCCTCCACCGGCACGGGCCACCGCCCCGCTGGCTCCAGCAGCTCCAGCTCCGGCGCCGGATCAAAGGGCTCGCCCTGCAGCGCCCCCAGGGCCGCGCGGGCCGCGGCGGCCAGCCACACGGGCAGCGTCAGGCCGCGCATCGGAGCAGGAGGGGGGGACATCATTTTTTATGGTGGTGGATTGCGCGGCCCGCGCCGCCGCAACCAGCCCCCGCCGCCGCCCCCATGCAGGACAAGCTCACCCTGATGATCCCCGGCCCCACCCCAGTGCCGGAGACCGTTCTGCAGGCGATGGCGCGCCATCCGATCGGCCACCGCAGCGCCGATTTCCAGAAGATCGTGCACCGCACCACGGAGCAATTGAAGTGGCTCCACCAGACGACTCACGACGTGCTGGTGCTCACCGGCAGCGGCACCGCGGCCATGGAAGCGGGCATCGTCAACGTGCTGAGCCGCGGCGACCGGGTGCTCTGCGGGGATAACGGCAAGTTCGGCGAGCGCTGGGTGAAGGTGGCGCAGGCCTACGGGCTCGATGTGCAGGTGATCAAGGCCGAGTGGGGCCAGCCCCTCGATCCCGAGGCGTTCCGCGCGGCGCTGGAAGCCGATGCCGAAAAAAGCATCCGGGCGGTGATCCTCACCCACTCGGAAACCTCCACCGGGGTGATCAACGACCTGCAGACGATCGCCGCCCACGTGCGCGCCCACGGCACGGCCCTGACGATCGCCGATTGCGTCACCAGCCTGGGCGCCACCGATGTGCCGATGGATGCCTGGGGCGTGGACGTGATCGGCTCGGGCTCCCAGAAGGGCTACATGATGCCGCCGGGCCTGAGCTTCGTGGCCATGGGCGAGCGGGCCTGGGCGGCCTACGAACGCTCCGACCTGCCGAAGTTCTACCTCGACCTGGGCAAATACCGGAAGGCGGCGAAGGCCGACAGCAATCCCTTCACGCCAGCGATCAACCTCTACTTCGCCCTGGAGGCTGCCCTCACGATGATGCAGGCCGAGGGTCTGGAGGCAATCGTGGCCCGCCATGACCGCCACCGCCGCGCCACCCAGGCGGCGATGAAGGCGATCGGCCTGCCGCTCTACGCCGCCGAAGGCCACGGCAGCCCGGCGATTACCGCGGTGGCACCGCAGGGCATCGACGCGGAGGACCTGCGCAAGGAGGTGCGCAAGCGCTTCGACATCCTGCTGGCGGGCGGCCAGGATCACCTGAAGGGCCAGGTGTTCCGCATCGGCCACCTGGGCTTCGTCTGCGACCGCGACATCCTCACGGCCGTGGCGGCGATCGAGGCCACCCTCCAGGCCCTGGGCCTGGGCCAGGCCCCCACCGGCGCCGGCGTGGCCGCGGCGGCGGCGGAACTGAACCGCTAACGGGGATGGCGAAACGGCGCTGGCTGCGTAAAGTTCACCAGGAACACCATTCAGCCATGCGCCGCCCCCTGCTTGCCCTCACCTGCCTGCTGGCCCTGAGCGCCGCCGGCTGCCAGCCGAAGGACCTGGCGAAGAAAGAGCAGAAAACCGAGGCCAAGATCTGCGCCCAGCTGGCCGCCGTGGGCCAGGCCCTCGAACAGGTGGCGGCCCTGAAACCCACTTCCACGGTGGGCGAGGCCAAAGCGGCGGATCAGGCCCTGGCCTCCGCCCTGGCCGGCCTGGAGAAGGCGGAGCAGACCCTGGAGCAGCTGCGTCTGCAGAATTTCCAGACCCAGCTGAAGACCTTCAAAGCCGAGGTGAACCGGGTGTCCAGCAACAAGAACCAGACCCTCCAGGCCGCGGCCCTCCAGCTCAAGGCCAAGTCGGAGCCGGTGATCGCCGCCCGTCGCCAGCTCTCGGCCGCGGTGAAGTGCGAGGAACCCGCCGCTGCGGCCCCGGCCGCCAAGCCCTGAGCGGCAGGGCCGCAAGTGGCATGCT
>JBILEP010000032.1:0-12119 GCA_044352045.1 Cyanobium sp.
GCTGGGGGAGAGGACCGGGATGGCCCGGCCGATCAGGGTTCGCCAGCCATCGCTGCGCAACTGATCGAGCAGCCCATCGAACAGCCGGCCCATGCTCTCCTCGCTGCGGGCCGAGAAGGGATGACGCCCCTCCAGCTGGCCCCGCAGGCTGCGGGCTTCCTCGTGGTCGAGACCCCCATCGCAGGCAACGGCCGCCAGGGCGATGGCGGCGAAAGCCTCAGCGGAATCCATCGCAGGCGCTCGTCGACAACCCATTGCAGCAGAGAACGGGCCGCTTCGACCATTGTGTGCGTCAGGACCGCTCCCCCCGCCCATGCCGCGCTCCATTCCGGCCCGGATCGCCCTGGGCGGCGGCGTGCTTGGCCTCTCCCTCACCGTGCTCAACCAGTGGAGCGCCCCCCAGGTCGCCGAGCCGCTGGCCCCGGCCTTGGAGAGGGCGGCGGTGCTGGCCAGCCTCTTGGCTGTGGTGCTGATGCTGGTGGGGTTGCTCTGGGAGCGGATCGAACCGGTGCCCCCGGAACGGGCATCCCTGAACGGGCTGGAGGGCCTGGAGCTGGCGGAGGACCTGCCGGCGGATCTGCGGCGGGAACTGGCCTGGGGTAGCCAGATGCTGCTCACCGCCACCCCCGCCGCCACCCTGTTGCTGCTCTGGCGGGGCAGGCTGCTCCTGCGCCGCGGCCTCCTGGCGGACCAACCATTTCTCCCGGGACCGATCTGCCAGCGCGCCAGCGCCCAGGGACGGGCGATCTCCCTGGTGGACTTGCGCCTCTATCCGGGCCGCGACGAGTTTGCCGGCTTGTTGGCCGGTTTGCCCGCGGTGGTTGTGCAGCCGCTCGGACAGGAGGGGCTGCTGTTGGTGGGCGGTTGGTCGGCCCGCTGCTTCGGCCGCAGCGATCTGCTCTGGCTGGAGGGCTGGGCCCGCCGCCTCACAGACGAATTGGCTCCGGTGCCTGGCGGCGCGGTTGGGGTCGAGGCGGAGCGCTCCGTTTCGGCACCTGGAAGCGGCTGACCACCCGTCCGCCGGGAGTGCTGATCTCCACCTGCCCATTGGGGCCCAGCCGGCCGCTCAGACGTTCGGCCCGGGTGGATTGACGGTTGGCGGCCCTCTCCAAGAGCAACTGACCCTGGGCCTCGATCGCCTGGCTGCTCCAGTTCCAGCTGCAGCGCCGGGCCCGCAGGCTTTCCCCCTTCTGCATTAGCCAGCAGCCGCCAGGAATCTCCACCGTGGTGATCGGCTCGCTCACCAGCAGGGAATCTCCCCGGGCGCTCGCCGGACCGCGCCGGGCCACGAAGGGGCGATCGCTGCTGAGACGGCGTTGCCGCCCATCCAGGCGCAGATCCGCCCCGTCGAATGCCAGCGCTGCGGCCGGATCGCGCAGGCGCACCGCCCCGGTTAATCGGTAGTCCTGCTGCAGGGTGTTGCCCTCCAGGCGGTCGGCCCGGAGGGTCTGCGGCGGCCGACCCGGCGCCGACCCCTTCGGCCTGCGCACGCCATTCACGGGCCCCTGGCCCTCAAGCCGGCCGGTGCGGGGCTCCCAGTCGGCCCGGCTGACGTGCACCACCATTTCCGGGGGGCCCCGCTTCTCGAGCCCGAAGGGATCGAAGCGGCGGGACCAGCGCTCCAGCCTCGGCTCGCCCAGCAGCTCCAGCCGGTTCCGCTCCAGGAGGAAGCGGGCCTGGCCCGCCACCAGCCGGCCCTGCGGGTCGAGAGCCTCAGGGTGGCGGTCGATCAACATCAGCTTCTGCGAGGGGATCCAGCGCACCCTGGAGGCGCGGATCAGCACCGGCTGCGCGCCGATCTGCTCCAGGCGGATGCCCCCCTCCAGCAGAATTGCCTGGCCGTCGTTGATCACGGTGCCGTTTTCGGCGGAGAGGCGGTACAGCGGTTTGCCCGCCGCGTAGATCACGCCACGGGGTTGCAGGGCCTGGGCGACCCGGCGGCTGAGGTCGTAGCGGGCCTCCGGGCTGGTCAGCTCCCAGGACGGACGGCCCTGGGGGTCCTGCTGGCGGAGGTCAAGCGAGCGGAAGACAAAGGGGACACTGCCCTCCACCGGCGCCGGTGGGCGCCGGGAGCAGGCCGCCAGGGCGGTGGGCAGGGCCAGCAGGCCGAGGACCAGGGCGAGCCGCCGAGGCAGGCGAGGGGAGCCCGGGCCGGGCGGGGTCACAGGGGCCCATCCAGCTCGAGACGCTGCATCACCGGCGCGGGTTCCGGCAGGGGCTGCCCCGCTGCCAGGGCGCCCCAGCGGCGGCTGCGGCGCCAAGCCTGGGGATCCGCCTCACCGGGGCCGCTCTGGAGGGCCACCTGGCCCAGTTGTTCGAGCATGCGCGCCGAGAGATCGGGCAGCAGGGGGGCCAGCAGGACGGCCACCCAGCGGCTGGTCTCGAGCACGGCATAGAGATCCGCCCCCACGGCGTCCCGTTGGTCGCTCTGCTTGTGCCGCACCCAGGGGGCTTGCTCATTGAGGAAGGCGTTGGCCTCGCCGGCCAGGGAGAGAATCGCCTCGGCGGCGGTCCGGAAATCGCAGCAGGCCAGCGCCGCTTCCACCCGCCCATCCACCTCCACAGCCCGCTGGGCGAGGGGATGGTCGCTGGCGGCGGCGGCGCCGGCGGGGGGCACGGCGCCCTCGAACCATTTGCGCGCCATCGAGGAGGTGCGGTTCAGCAGGTTGCCGATCGTGTTCGCCAGGTCGTTGTTGACCAGGTCCTGGAAGCGCTGCTGCTGGAAATCGCCGTCGTCTCCGAAGGGGATGTCGCGCAGCAGGTACCAGCGCACCGCATCGCGGCCGCAGCGCTCGAGCAGCACCTGCGGATCGAGCACGTTGCCCAGGGATTTGCCCATCTTCTGCCCCTCCCGGGTGAGGAAGCCGTGGCCGAACACCTGCTCCGGCAAGGGCAGACCGGCGGAGAGGAGCATCGCCGGCCAGAAGACGGCGTGAAACCGCAGGATGTCCTTGCCGATCACATGCAGGCGGGCCGGCCATCCCCGCTCGGCCAGAACCGCCAGGGAGGGGGCCTCCCCCGGTTCGAGCAGGGCGGTGAGGTAGCCGAGCAGGGCGTCGAACCACACGTAGAAGGTGTGGCCTGGATGGCCGGGCACGGGGATGCCCCAGGGCAGCCCCACCCGGGAGATCGAGAAGTCGCGCAGGCCGCTGGCCACGAAGTTCTCCACCTCACGCCGCCTCGACGGGGGCATGACAAAGCCGCTTCTGGCCACCAGCTCAGCGATCGGCTCCTGGTAGCGGGAGAGCCGGAAGAAGAGATTCACCTCGTCCCGCCATTCCAGTGGGCGACGGTGGATCGGACATTCCGGGTCCTCGGCCTCGTGGGGGTCGTCCTTGAACTCTTCGCAGGCCACGCAATACCAGCCCTGCTGCCGGCCCTCCACCACATCACCGCTGGCCTCCACCCGGGCGAAGAACTCGGCGACCAGGAGCCGGTGGCGCGGATCGGTGGTGCGCACGAAGCGATCGAGGCTGATATGCCAGCGCTCCCAGAGGGTGCGGAACTGCTCGCTGACGGCGTCGCAGTGGGCCTGGGGGGTGAGGCCGGCCGCCTCGGCGGTGCGCTGAATCTTGAGGCCGTGCTCATCGCAGCCGGTCACGAAGGTCACCCGCTCGCCCTGCAGCCGCTGGTAACGGGCGATCGTGTCGCAGGCCAGGGTGGTGTAGGTGCTGCCCAGGTGCGGCCGATCGTTGACGTAATAGAGCGGGGTCGTGAGGGTGAAGGACATCGCGCCTGGATCCGGGGGCCAACGCCCCGGGGCGGAAGCCCGGAGCCCTGCCCGTCGGCCGGATCCTACCGGTGGTGCGGCTTGGGCCAGGGTTGCTTCGGGGCTGGTGGGATGGAGACTGGCCCTACTCCCTCCCCCCACCGCGCTCGATGCCTGACGCCAACGGCGACGGCTTGGTCCTCGTCTGGGGAGGGGGAAGCGGTGGCGTGGCGGCGGCTCTGCAGGCGGCCCGCTCCGGAGCCACCACGGTGTTGGTGACCCCCGGGGCCTGGCTGGGGGGCATGGTCAGCGCGGCGGGGGTGTGCTGCCCCGATGGCAACGAGCTCAGCCCCTGGCAGACGGGATTGTGGGGGGCGCTGCTACGGGCCCTGGCGGCGGAAACCCCGGGCGGGCTCGACCAGAACTGGGTGAGCTGCTTCGGCTACCGCCCCGAGACGGCCGAAGCGATCCTGCGCCGTTGGGTGTTGGCCGAGCCGCTGCTGCGCTGGTGCCCCCGCGGCCGGTTGATGGAGCTGGAGCGGCGGGGCGGTCGGATCACCACGGCCCTGGTGCAAACCCCCCAGGGCCTGGAGCGACTGCGGCCAGCCATCGTGATCGACGGCAGCGACCGGGGCGATCTGTTCCCCCTCGCCCAGGCCCCCTTCCGCCTGGGCTGGGAGGCGCGTGAGGCCTGGCAGGAGCCGAGCGCACCGAGCGGTGAGGCGCTGGCGAGCGATCCCTTTTTCCGTGCCCAGCCTGTGCAGTCCCCCACCTGGGTGGTGATGGGCCAGTTGGCCGATGGCCCTGGTCCGGGCCCCCGCCGGGCGCCGCTGCCACCCCCGTTCAGCGGAGCCTGCGAGAGCTTCGGCCTGGAGGCCACCCTCACCTATGGCCGGCTGCCCGGCGGCCTGGTGATGCTCAACTGGCCCCTGCAGGGCAATGACTGGCACGCAGGGCTCGAGCGGGCCTTTTCCAGCGAGGGCGCTGCCGCCGCGGAGGAGGTGGAGCCCTCCCTCACGGCCGAGATGCAAGCCCACAGTCGCGCCTTCGCCGCCGCCCTGCGCCAGGCCTCCGGCGGCTGGCTCCGCGCTGGTGCCGCTTTCCCTTCGCCCGCCCAGGCGACCGACGGAGCCCTCGCCGGTGACGGCGACCTGGCCCTGATGCCCTACTGGCGCGAAGGGCGGCGGTTGGTGGCTCAGGACCTGGTGCTGGAGCAGCACCTGTTGCCCCAGGGGCCCGGCGAGCGCATCGCCCCCCTGCCGCGAAACGGGGAAGGGGCGACGACCGCCATCGCGGTGGGTAACTACGCCAACGACCATCACTATCCCGGAGCGGACTGGCCCCTGGCGCCGAAGAGCTGCCGTTGGGGGGGGCGCTGGAGCGGCACGCCCTTTGCGATCCCCTGGGGAGCGCTGGTGAGCCGGGATGTGGAGAACCTGCTGGCGGCGGAAAAGTGCTTCGGCGTCAGCCACATGGCGAATGGCGCCACGCGGCTGCAGCCGCTTGTGCTCAATCTTGGCCAGGCGGCTGGCCTGGCGGCCGCGTTGTGCGTGCGGGATGGGCTGCTGCCCGCCGACCTGCCGGTGCGGCGCCTGCAGGAGGCCCTGATCGCCGAGCCGAGCGCCCCGGCCGGTCCGCTGCCGCTGTGGGACACCCCCTGGCACCATCCCGACTGGCGCTCCCGGCAGCGCCGGGCGCTGGAGGATCCGGACCTCCTCGACACCAGCGGGCGGATGGGAGGCCTGCAGGCCGATCCCCATGCCGCGCCGCCCGAGCCCGGCGAAGGGCTCTGGCAGGGGCGGCTGCTGGTGGACTCGGAGGGTGATTTTCTTCTCGAAGGCCCCCGTGGCCCGGACGGAGCCCCCTGGAAGCTGATCACCCTGGAGCCAGCGCTGCACGCCTGGCTCTCGAGCCGGATGGGCGGGGAGGCGGTGCGCCTTCTGGGGTGCGCCAACCCCTGGGGGCCCTGGCTGCGGGTTTCGCGACTGGCGGCCTGAGCGCGCAGCGGCACGCCTGCATCGAGCGCCGGCAGGCAGCGAGGCTGATCAGCAGCAGGGCCAGTTCAACAGCGGCATGGGGGGCGAGATGGGAATGTGCGCCCCCCAGCGCTGCCAGGACCGCTCGGTCACCTAGGCCCGCGCCTCCAGGCGCAATTGGTCCCGCAGGGAGTCCACCTCCCGCACGCGCACCAGCAGGGCATCGCCGGGATCGCTGCCGCTGGGGCAGCGGGCGGGCAGCTCCAGGGCCAATTCCTCCAGGCCTACCAGGCCCAGCTGGTCCTGGGGCCGCAGCCAGCGCAGGAAGGTGGCGTGCCACTCCAGGCGTGGGTGCTGCTCGAACCACACCTGCTGCCAGTGCCGCTGGTCATCGCGGCTGATGGCGATGCCCTGGCGCAGTGGAGCCTCGATCTCGCTGAGCAGGCCGGCCAGTCGCCCCTCCGCCAGCGGCTCATCGCCGCCCGTCTGCAGCGCCAACTGGCGCTGCACCAACAGGTCGGCGTAGCGGCGGATCGGGGAGGTGGCCTGCACATAGGCGTCGAGACCGAGGCTGAAATGGGGCGCCGGCGTCGTCCCCACATGGCCCCGTGTAAGACAACGCTTCAGCGCTGCGTGCCGCACCGGTCCGGGAGGCAGCGCCGCCAGCTCCGCTGCGGGGGGGAGGGGGCTGCTGGGCTGGCTGCGATAGGGAAGGGCCAGGCCGCTGCGCTGCCCGTGCTGGGCCACGGCCGCGCCGGCCAGGATCATGGCCTCGGCCACCAGCAATCGGGCCGCTCCCGGCTCGATGATCTCCAATTCCGTCTTTTCTCCACGGCAGCGCACCCGGCCCTCCGGCTGGTCGAGCATCAGCGCGCCACGGGCGAGCCGCCAGCCGCGGCGGCGCAGCATCAGCTCGTGCAGGACCACCAGATCCCGTTCCTGGGGTGGAGCGAGTTCGAGCAGGTCGTCGGCGTCGGCGTAGGAGAGCCGGTACGCAGGCCGGACCCAGCTGCGATGGAGGCTCTGGCTGGCGATCGCCCCGTCCTCGTCCAGCTCGATGGCCAGGCTCCAGGCGGCGGAGCGCTGGCCGCAGCGCAGGCTGAAGGGCCCAGTGGCGAGCTGGGGCGGGAACATCGGCAGGCAGTCGCGGGCCAGGTAAAGGCTGGTGGCGCGGCGCCGCGCCTCCAGATCGAGGGAGCTCTCCGCCTCGATCAGCCGGCCCGGGTCCGCCACGTGGATCCAGATCCGGGGCGTGTCATCCGCCAGCCATTGCAGCGAAAGCCCGTCATCGATGTCGGCGGTGTCCTCGTCGTCGATCGTGACCGTGTGCAGCCCGCAGAGATCGAGGCGCTCCGCGTCGCCGGGCCACTCCCTCTCCGCCGCCGCCAGCAGACGATCCGCCTCCGCCAGTTGGGTGGAGGTAAAGCCCAGCTGCCAGGGGCTGAGCTCCAGCGTCGGCAGATGGTGGCGCGGCCACTGGTCCAGATCCACCAGCAGATGGCGGATGGCTCCGGGCTCCGGGGCGCAGTTGGCCTGTTGCAGGCTGCGCCGCAGCCGCTCGCCCAGGGGCTGCTCGCAGGCCCCTGCCGCCCAGCGCCGCAACAGATGCAGCTCCCCGGCCTGGGCCTCGCCCAACGGCAACCCTGCCGGCAGGGGCTGGCGCAAGCGCAGCCGCTCGTTCCAGTGGCGCTGGCGCTCCGCCTCCAGGGTGGCGAGGCGACGCTCTCGCCGCAGCCGCTTCAGCTCCGCTGGCGCCAGGGCGGTGAGGCTGCCCTGGCGCCAGCGGAACAGGTTCTGGCCGCTCAGCAGCCACAACCAGCAGGCGGCCCGCTGGCTCGGGTCCTCCCCATCCCCCACCAGGGAAGTGAAGGCGCTCAGCGCGAGTGGCTTGGCCTCCTGCTCTCCGCCGGCCTCCCGCAACAGCAGCCAGGCGCTGGCGAGGTCGCGGAGGCGGGGACGGGCGGCGGCCAGCCGTTCAGCCTCCAGATGCCAGGGGGCCTGGCGAATGGAGCGGGCCGGATCGCCGGGTTCCCGGGGCGAGGCGATCGGCTCGAGCAGGCGCAGGGGCAGGCTCAGCGGACGCCCCTCAGGGCCCAGGCTCACCTCCCCACGGCTTCCGTGGACGGCCTGGAGCACCCCCAACTGCGGTCCCCGCTGCTCCAGCACGCCGACCAGGTCACCGGGCTGGGGAGGACGGAGGGCGCTGCGGCTCGCGGCAGCGGGCAACTCAGCCTTCGGGGTTCACGAAAGGCAGCAGGGCGACAATCCGGGCGCGCTTGACGGCGGTGGTGAGGTCGCGCTGCTGCTTGGCGGTGAGGCCGGTGAGACGGCGGGGCAGGATCTTGCCGCGCTCGGTAATGAATTTCTTCAGCAGATCGACATCTTTGTAGTCGATCGGATCGCCCGGTTTGATCGGGGAGAGGCGCTTCTTGAAAAAGGAACTGGACATGGAGGGCCGGAGACGAACGGGACGGGGGGACTGGGGTGGACTGACGTGGCGCTAGGACGCCAACGGCCTCACTTGATCTCCTTGTGCACCGTGGAGCTGTTGCAATGCGGGCAGAACTTCTTCAGTTCCAGCCGTTCGGTGGTGTTGCGGCGGTTCTTCTGGGTGGTGTAACGAGAAACACCCGGAGACCGCTTGGCGGGGTTGGACCGGCATTCGGTGCACTCGAGGGTGACAACGAGCCGGACGCCCTTGTTTTTGGCCATGGAAGGACGTTGCGCCGCGTGAGCGAAGCGGAAGTAACAATCAGCCACCCTACTCCTCAGGGGTGCCGCACCCCGGCTTCCTAGGATCAAGCGCTGGTTGGCCAAAGTGTGATGCGGGTTTCGCTCCAGTGGTTGAAGGAGCTGGTGGAGGCTGACGCCGCGGCGCTGGCGGTGGAGAGCCTGGCGGAGCGGCTCTCGGTCGCCGGTTTCGAAGTGGAGTCGATCGACGACCTGGCCTCCCGCGCCGCGGGGGTGGTGGTGGGCTTCGTGCTCAGCCGCGAGCCCCATCCCAACGCCGACAGCCTGAGTGTCTGCCGGGTGGATGTGGGAGCGGGAGAGGCCGGGGCGCTGCAGATCGTCTGCGGGGCGGCCAATGTGCGCGCCGCTCAGCACGTGGCGGTGGCCCTGGTGGGCAGCACCCTGCCGGCGGTGAATCTCACGATCAAGCCGGCGCAGCTGCGGGGCGTCGCCAGCGAGGGGATGATCTGCTCGCTCCAGGAGCTGGGGCTGGCGGAGAGCTCGGAGGGAATCGTGGTTCTGGACGGGCTGCTCGAGCCGCTCCCGCCCCTTGGAGCCGCGGTGGGGCCGGTCTTTGGCCTGGATGACCAGGTGCTCGAGTTGGCGATCACCGCCAACCGCCCCGATGGTCTCTCGATGCGGGGCATCGCCCGGGAGGTGGCGGCCCTGGCCAACGGACGCACCAGGTTCCGGGAGCCGCCGGTGGCGGTGGCCTCCCAGCCCCTCCATCCCACCGCCGCCGCCGCCGCCACGATCGAGGCCGGCGGCCTGTTCAGCGTCACCGCCCTGACGGGGGTACGGGTCGCCCCCTCGCCCGCCTGGCTGCGGCAGCGCCTGGAGCGGGCGGGCTTGCGGGCCATCAACAATGTCGTTGACATCACCAACCTGGTGATGTTGGAGACGGGCCAGCCCCTGCATGCCTTCGACCGCGATGCCGTGGCCCGCCTGGTGGGCGGGGAGCCGAATCCCGCCGCCCTTGGGGTGCGCCTTGCCCGCGACGGAGAGACGCTCACGACCCTGGATGGCGAAACGCGCTACCTCGGTCCTGAGGCGCTGCTGGTCACCTATGCCGACCACCCGATCGCCCTGGCCGGGGTGATGGGGGGGGCTGGGGAGGCCGTGGGCGAGGCCACCTCCGCCATCTGGCTGGAGGCGGCGGTGTTCTCGCCGGCCGCGGTGCGGCGCTCGGCCCGCGGCGTTGGCCTGCGCACCGAAGCCAGCAGCCGTTTTGAGAAGGGTCTGCCACGGGAGGCCACCCTCAGCGCCGCCGACAGGGCCGCCCAACTGCTGGCGGAGCTCTGCGGTGCCACGGTGGCGGGACGCTGGGTGCATGAGCGCTCCCTCGAGCCCCTCCAGCCCCTGTGGCTGGAGCGGGATCATCTCCACAACCTGCTCGGACCGGTGCTCGTCGACGGGGTGGAGGAAGACCTGGAGGATCAGCGGATCGAGGCCACCCTGGAGGCCCTGGGCTGTGCCCTGGTGGCGGAGGCCGACGGCTGGCTGGTGAGCGTGCCCCCCTCCCGGGCGATGGATCTGCGGCGGGATGTGGATCTGATTGAGGAAGTGGCGCGGCTGGTGGGCTACGACCGCTTCGCAGCCCATCTGCCCGATCCCCTGGTGCCGGGCGGGCTGGAGCCGTCCCAAAGGGTGGAGCGTCGCCTGCGCCAGGCCCTCTGCGCCGCCGGCCTTCAGGAAACCTGCACCTACACCCTGGTGGCCGCTGCTCCGGGGCGCATCCCCCTCGCCAACCCCCTACTGGCCGACTACGGCCACCTGCGGGATGCTCTCCATCCGGAGCTGTTGCAAGCGGCCCGCCGCAATCTGCAGGCCTCCCAGAGTGGCTTCTGGGGCTTCGAGATCGGCCAGGTGTTCCGTGGCGTCCCCGGCGAGGAGGGGGAGCGGCTCCTGCTGGTGGGTGTGCTTTGCGGGGAGCGTCGCGCGGAGCTCTGGAGCCAGGGCGGCAAAGCCAGGCCCCCCTCGTACCACCAGGCCCGCGGCGTGCTGCAGGCGGCCCTCAATCCCCTGCGGCTGCCGTTCGAAGATCGGCCGCTCGCCAAGGATCCGGGATCCGATGCCGAAGCGGAGCTGCTTCATCCCGGCCGTCGCGCCGAGCTGGTGCTGGAGGGCCGGGCGGCGGGCTGGTTCGGCCAGCTCCATCCCGCCCGCGCCGAAGCCCTCGACCTGCCCGACGCCACCTATCTGTTCGAGCTCGCCCTGGCGCCGCTGTTGAGCGCCGCCACCCGCGCGAACCGCTGGCAGCCGGCGTTTGCCCCCTTCGCCACCGTGCCCGCCTCGGAGCGCGACCTGGCGCTGGTGGTCCCCCAGGACACCACCGCCGCAGCCCTGCTGGCCGCCATCCGCAAGGCCGGTCGGCCGCTGCTGGAGCGGGCTGATCTGGTGGATCGCTACGAGGGCAGCCAGCTGGAGGCGGGAACCTGCAGCCAGGCCTTCCGCCTGCGCTACCGCGACAGCCGACGCACCCTCACCGATGCGGAGGTGGAGCAGGCCCACGCTCGCGTGCGGGCAGCTTTGGAGAAGCAGTTCGGCGCTGTGCTGCGCAGCTGAACCCCGCTCAGCGCTCCAGCACCGCCAGGGTTTCCACGTGACTGGTGTTGGGGAAGAAGTCCACCGGTTGCAGCCAGCGGCCCTGGTACCCCCCCTGGCGGCAGAGGACGGCCAGGTCGCGGGCCAGGGTGGCCGGATCGCAGCTGAGATACAGCAGCAAGGGCGGTCCGGCGCTCGCGATCGCCGCGAGGGCGGCCGGATCCAGGCCCTTGCGGGGCGGATCCACCAGCAGGGCGTTCCAGCCCGGGGCGGGGTGGGCCAGGCGATCCGCCAGCACCGCCCCCACGGCGGCCGCCTCAAACTCGGCCAATTCCGCCAGGCCGTTGGCGGCGGCATTGCGGCGCGCGAGCACCACTGCGCTGGCCTGCTGTTCGATCCCGAGCACCCGCCAGCCGAGGGCCGCCAGGGGCAGGGAGAAGGTGCCGATGCCGCAGTAGGCGTCGAGTAGGCGTCCGCACCCAGGGCCGAGGGCCTCGTGCAACAGCGGCACCACCCGCTCCGCCTGGCTGGTGTGCACCTGGAAGAAGCTGTCGGCGGCGATCCAGAGCTCCACACCAGCGAACCTCTCCCGCAGCTCCCCCCGTCCGGCGAGCACCCGGGTTTCCTCCCCCAGCAGCCGGTTGCCGGCGAGGGGCTGCAGATTCAGGCTGACCCCCACCACCTGGGGCCAGCGGCCCAGCCAGGCGCGGGCCAGATCCTCCACACCGCTCAGCTGCTGATGGGAGGCGATCAGGCTGATCAAGATCTCGCCGCTGTGCTGGCCGATCCGCAGGGCCAGGTGGCGCAGGCCGCCCTCCGCCCCACCGGCATGGCGGTCCACCGTCCAGGGGGTGGCCTCCAGATCCTGCTTGATCGGCGCGATCAATGCATCCAGACGCGGATCGAGGACAGGGCAGTGGTTCATGTTCACAATCCGGTGGGACCCCCGCTGGTAGTAACCGGCCCGCAGGCGCCCGTCGCTGCGCTCCAGCGGGATCACCGCCCGGTTGCGGTAGCCGAGGCCGGCCGGCGCGGCCAGCAGGGGGCGCATGGGAATATCCAGATCGGCGATCCGCCGCAGCGCCTCGGCCACGCGACGCTGCTTCCAGCGCTGCTGGGCTTCGTCCTGCAGGGCCTGCAGGCTGCAGCCCCCGCAGCGC
>JBILEP010000268.1:0-3498 GCA_044352045.1 Cyanobium sp.
GCCCCCGGCTACGCCCGCAACTACCTGCTGCCCACCGGCAAGGCGGTGTCCGTCACCGCCTCGGTGCTGCGCCAGGTGGAGCACCGCCGGGCCAAGGAGGCGGAGCGCCTGGCGGCCCTCAAGCAGGAGGCGATCACCTTCCGCACCGCCCTGGAAACCATCGGCCGCTTCACGGTCCGCAAGCAGACCGGCGGCGACGACGTGCTGTTCGGCACCGTCACCAACGGCGATGTGGCCGAAGCGATCGAAGCGGCCACCAAGAAGGAGGTCGACCGCCGCGACATCACGGTGCCCGAGATCCATCGCACCGGCTCTTACAAGGTGCAGGTGAAGCTGCACCCTGAGGTGGTGGCCGAGCTCAACCTTGAGGTGGTCAGCCACTGAGTTTTCGCCGCCGCTGCCGATCCGTGGCGGCCCCGCCACCTGCGAGCCCCAGGCACACCAGGGATGGTGTGCCTGGGGCTTTGCCATTGCCAAAGCCCACTGTGCCTGGTGTGGCGTGTGTCTGGCCAAAACCCCGCGACCGGGGGATGATGGACCCCCGCTCCGCCCTTCCCCGAGCCCCCTCCAGACGCCATGGTGAGCCTGCCGCTACAGGGAAACGGCGCCGCCGCTGAGGGGCGGGAGGGGGGCTCCCGCCAGTCGGGCAACGGCCTGCCGGACGGCCTGCCCCCCCAGAACCTGGAGGCGGAGGAGGCGGTGCTCGGCGGCATCCTGCTCGACCCGGACGCCATTGGCCGGGTGGCGGATGTGCTGCAGCCCGAGGCCTTCTACCTCAGCGCCCATCGCGAGATCTACCGCACCGCCCTGATGCTGCACGGCCAGGGCCGCCCCACCGACCTCACGGCGATGTCCGCCTGGCTGGCGGACACCGGCCACCTGGAGAAGGTGGGCGGCGCCACGCGGCTGGCGGAGCTGGTGGAGCGCACCCTCTCCACCGCCTCGATCGACCAGGTGGCGCGCCTGGTGATGGACAAATACCTGCGCCGCCGACTGATCCGCTCCGGCAACGAGGTGATCGCCCTGGGCTTCGATCAGTCGAAGCCGATGGAGCAGGTGCTCGATGAGGCGGAGCAGAAGATCTTCGCCATCAGCCAGGAGAAGCCCAGCCTCGGCCTCACCCCCACCGCCGAGATCCTCACCAGCACCTTCGAGGAGATCGAAACCCGCTCCCAGGGCACGGCGGTGGCGGGCATCCCGGTGAACTTCTACGACCTGGACGCCATGACCCAGGGGCTGCAGCGCAGCGACCTGATCATCATCGCCGGCCGGCCGGCGATGGGGAAGACGGCGATCACCCTCAACATCGCCCGCAACGTGGCCCAGCTCCACGACCTGCCGGTCTGCGTGTTCAGCCTGGAGATGAGCAAGGAGCAGCTCACCTACCGGCTGCTGGCGATGGAGGTGGGCATCGAGAGCGGCCGGCTGCGCACCGGGCGCCTGCAGGAGGAGGAGTGGCCGCTGCTGGGCAACGGCATCAGCTCCCTGGCGCGGCTGCCCCTCTACATCGACGACAAGCCCAACGCGGGCGTGCTGGAGATGCGCTCCCTCTGCCGCCGGCTGATGGCGGAGCAGGGCCGCAAACTCGGGCTGATCGTGATCGATTACCTGCAGTTGATGGAGGGCTCAGGCTCCGACAACCGCGTGCAGGAGCTCTCGCGCATCACCCGCGGCCTCAAGCAGATGGCCCGCGAACTCGACGTGCCGGTGGTGGCCCTCTCCCAGCTCAGCCGCGGCGTGGAGGCGCGCACCAACAAGCGGCCGATGCTCAGCGACCTGCGGGAATCCGGCTCGATCGAGCAGGACGCCGACATCGTGATGATGATCTACCGGGATGAGTACTACAACCCCGAAACCCCCGACCGCGGCATCACCGAGGTGATCGTCACCAAGCACCGCAACGGTCCGGTGGGCACCGTCAAGCTGCTGTTCGAGCCCCAGTACACCCGCTTCCGCAACCTGGCGGCCTGAGGCCGCGGCCCCACTCAGGCGCCGGGGCGAAGCAGGCAGGGCAGGCGCATGGCGCGGCGGCCATCCGCCGAGCACACGGTGTCGGCTGTGCGGTAGTGGCGGGGCGTGCTGAGCAGCAGCCGCCAGGCCTCGCGGCCAGCGAGCAGCTGGTACTGATCGCCATGGTGCTCGAGCAGCAGGCGCCGCACAGCGGGGTAATAGCGGCTGTTCAAGCCCGGAAAGATGTGGTGTTCGGTGTGATGGGAGAAATGCAGATGCAGGTGATCCAGCCAGGCCGGCAGCCGCAGCGAAAGGCTGTTGCCTAACGGGTCGTTGCCCTCATCGAGGGGGGTGAGCATGTGATTGGTGTAGATGTACGCCATCGCGCCGGCGTAGCCAAGCCAGATCGGCAGGAAATAGGCCAGCAGCAGGCCGCGCGCATCAAGACCGATCCAGGCGATCACCGCGGCGTGCAGACCGATCACCGCCAGCAGCTCGCCGGCGATGCGGCGCCGTTGGCGACGGCTCACCCGAAACGGAGCCGGCGGGAAGAGGGCCGTGCCGTCGGGCACCAGCAGCACCGAGCCGAGGGTGCGCAGGTTGTGCACCCCCCAGGCGCTGGCCATGCCCAGCAGCAGCCCCAGGCCGCTCACCTCGTCGGAGGGGATGAAGCGCTGCTGGATCCATTTGCCCCAGCTGGCCGGCTGAGCCTCCAGGTAGCTGCGATCCGGATCCCGCAGGCCGTTGGTGTGGCCATGGTGCTCCCGGTTGTGCACCGCCAGCCAGAGGCTGGGGGGCATCCAGAGCAGGGCCAGCCCCACCAGGCCCACGGCCCGCCGCCAGGACGCACCCCGCAGCGCCTTGCCGTGCAGAAGGTCGTGGCTGGTGAACAGCAGCAGGATCACCGCGTTGCCCATCGCCAGGCTGAAGGGCAGAAAGAGGGGCAGGGCCTGCCAGGGCCAGCGCTCCAGCTGGCGGGCCAGGGTCCAGCCCAGGCCGAGGATCGCCAGGTTGAGCAGCAGCAGCCCCAGCGGGAAGGAATCGGAGCGGAAGGCCGCGGCCGGAAGCAGGGGGCGCAGGCTGCGGGCCAGGGACTCCACGCTGCGCCGAGGGGCCGTCGGGACAGGGGCCAGGGGGGACGGGGCGGAGGGGGAAGGGGCGGAGATCAGGAACACCAGGTGACGCCCCAGTCGAACACGGCACCGGCTGCAGGAGAATGGGGAGATGGCGCCCTTCTCCTGCAGCCCCACCGAATCCTTCGATCTGATCGTCGTCGGCGGCGGCCACGCCGGCTGTGAGGCGGCGATCACGGCGGCCCGGCTCGGGCTGAGCACGGCCCTGTTCGCCCTCAACCTCGATCGCATCGCCTGGCAGCCCTGCAACCCGGCGGTGGGCGGCCCCGCCAAGAGCCAGCTGGTGCACGAGGTGGATGCCCTCGGCGGCGTGATCGGCCGCCTCGCCGATGCCACCACCCTGCAGAAGCGGGTGCTCAACGCCAGCCGCGGGCCGGCCGTCTGGGCCCTGCGCGCCCAGACCGACAAGCGCCAG
>JBILEP010000269.1:0-3496 GCA_044352045.1 Cyanobium sp.
GGAGCGCTGGGCGCTGGACACCGCCGCCGACGCCAACTTCGCCGACATGTACCTCCACCCCCAGGAGACCAGCTACGACCTGGCGGGGTTGCTGGCCCTGGTGGAGGCGAGCGGTCTGCGCTTCGCCGGCTTCTCCAATCCGGAGGTGTGGGATCCGGCCCGGCTGCTGGCAGGTGAGCTGCTGGAGCGGGCCCGGGCTCTGCCGCCGCGGCAGCGCTGGGAGCTGGTGGAGGCCCTCGACCCGGACATCAGCCATTTCGAGTTCTTCCTGGCCCGCGAGCCCCTGGCCACGGCCGACTGGGGCGACGACGGGGCGCTGCTGGCGGCGGGTGGCGAGCGCAATCGCTGCCTGTGGGGCTGGCCCTCGGCCTCCCTGCTGGGTCCCGACCTGCAGCCGCTGAGCATCGATCCGGGCGACCTGACCCTGATGCGGGCCCTGGAGGCGGCCCCGCCGGGCACGGCGATCGGCGCTCTCGCCGAGGGGGGCGGCCCGGCCGAGCGGGCGGAGCGGGCGCGGCGGCTGATCGCGGCGAGGGTGCTGCTGCCGGTGCGGCCCTGAGCGGCCGGCGCCCGCCGAAAACCCGCCAGGGGCGCCGCTGCGCGTGATAACCTCCACGCGCCCAGACGAATTCGCGTCGCTTGCCGGCCGCCCTCACCACCGTTCCGGACGACGCGATCCCCGCGGCGACCACGGACGGACCCCAGGCGGATCCCCCGGCTGACCTCCTCCCCCCTCCGGACGCTTCCTCGGAAGACTCCGGCTCCCCCAGCGGGGACAACGGGATGGAGGACTACCGACGCCTGCAGCGGAGGCTGCTCCTGGCCACGGCCTGGGTCTCCGCCGCGGTGGTGCCTGTCACCGCCTTCATCTGGGATCCCGCCACCGCCGCCAGCCTGCTGGTGGGTTCGGTCGCCGGGCTCCTCTACCTGCGCCTGCTCTCCCGCAGTGTGTCCCGTCTCGGCGTGGACAGCAAGTCGGTCGGCAAGGTTCAGCTGCTGGTCCCCGTCGTCCTGGTGCTCGCGGCCGCCCGCATTCCCCAGTTGCAGATGCTCCCCGCCCTGCTGGGGTTTCTGCTCTATAAGCCCGCCCTGATCCTGCAGGCCGTCCTCGACGGCTGAGACCGATCCCCCGAGGTCCCTCCCCTGATGCTCCCGACGCCCCTCGCCCTGCCCCTCGCCGAGTTGGAGGTGGGCCAACACCTTTACTGGCAGCTCGGCAACCTGCGCATCCACGGCCAGGTGTTCCTGAGCTCCTGGGTGGTGATCGCCGCCCTGCTCACCGTGGTGGTGATCGGCACCCGCCGCATGCAGCGCGACCCCAGTGGTGTGCAGAACCTGCTGGAATTCCTCTGGGATTACATCCGCGATCTCGCCCGCGAGCAGATCGGCGAGAAGGCCTATCGCGACTGGCTGCCGTTCATCGGCACCCTGTTCCTGTTCATCTTCGTCAGCAACTGGGGCGGCGCCCTGATTCCCTGGAAGTTGATCCACCTGCCCAGCGGTGAGTTGGGCGCCCCCACCGCGGACATCAACACCACCATCGCTCTCGCGCTTTTGGTGTCGCTGGCCTACTTCTATGCCGGCCTGAGCCGTAAGGGGTTCCGCTACTTCGAGTATTACGTGGAACCGACGCCGATCATGCTCCCCTTCAAGATCGTCGAGGATTTCACTAAGCCACTCTCCCTTTCTTTCCGTCTGTTCGGCAACATCCTGGCTGACGAATTGGTGGTGGCGGTCCTGGCGTTCCTGGTGCCCCTGATCGTGCCCCTGCCGGCCATGTTCCTGGGGCTGTTCACTAGTGCGATTCAGGCCCTGATCTTCGCCACCCTGGCGGCCTATTACATCGGCGAGGCGGTGCACGAAGAGCACCACTGACCCCTGCCGCCGGGCTCGGGACCCCGGTCTGGCAAACTCTCTGCGCGCAGGTCCGGCTTGTTCCGGGCCCACCTTCCTGAAGGTGTCCCAGGCGCAGGCATCACGTCCCGGTTCGTTCAGCGCTTCACCGGCGCATCACTCCCCTACCCCCCATGGATTCGATCACTTCCGCCGCGTCCGTCGTCGCCGCTGGTCTCGCTGTCGGTCTCGGCGCCATCGGTCCTGGCATCGGCCAGGGCACCGCTGCCGGCGGCGCTGTTGAGGGCATCGCCCGTCAGCCCGAAGCCGAAGGCAAGATCCGCGGCACCCTGCTGCTCTCCCTGGCCTTCATGGAGGCACTCACCATCTACGGCCTGGTGGTCGCCCTGGTGCTCCTGTTCGCCAACCCCTTCGCGGGCTGAGGCCTGGCCGGGGGTGGAGGAGCGCTTTCGCCCCTCACACCCCCGGGCAGCTGCCCAGATTGCCTTCCTCTCCATTCCGCCCCCAGCCCCGCCCCCAGCCCCATGACCAGCTGGCTACTGCTCGCCGAAGCAGGCGCGCCCGAGGGAGGTCTGTTCGACCTCGACGCAACCCTGCCGCTGATGGCGCTGCAGGTGGTGCTCCTCACCTTCATCCTGAACAGCCTGTTCTTCCGGCCCGTCGGCAAGGCGGTGGAAGACCGGGAGGGCTACATCAACACCACCCGCGCCGAGGCCAAGCAGAAGCTGGCCCAGGCTGAGCGCTTGGAGTCCGACCTTCGCGAGCAGCTCAAGGACGCCCGCCTGCAGGCCCAGAAGGTGGTGGTGGAAGCGGAGCAGGAATCCGACCGCCTGTATCGCGAGGCGCTGGCCCTGGCCCAGGCCGAGTCGATCGCCAGCCGTGAGCAGGCCCGTCGCGAGATCGATTCTCAGCGCAGCGCCGCCATGGCCACGCTCACGGGCGATGCCAGCAAGCTCGCCGATCAGATCGTCGCCCGTCTCCTGGCCGCCCAATGATGCATTCCCTCACCCCCTTACTGGCCTCGCACGGCGGAGGCTTCGGCCTCAATCTCAACCCGTTCGACACCAACATCATCAACCTGGCGATTGTGATCGCCGGTCTGGTGTATTTCCTGCGCGGCTTCCTCGGCGGCATTCTGGAGCGCCGTCGCGCCGCGATCCTGGCCGACCTGAAGGACGTGGAGGATCGCCTGGCGAGCGCCAGCACCGCCCTCGCCGCCGCCCAGAAGGAACTGGCCGACTCCCAGGCCCGCGCCGAGCGCATCCGCGCCGATGGCGTGAGCCGCGCCCAGGCGATCCGCCTGGACAGCGAGAAGCGCACGGTTGAGGAGATGGCCCGCATCAAGCAGGATTCCGCCTCCGATCTGCAGTCGGAAGCCTCGCGGGTGAGCGACCAGCTGCGCCGCGAGGCCGCCCGCCTGGCGATCGAGAAGGCGCTGGCCACCCTGCCCGGTCGGCTGGATGCCTCCACCCAGGCCCGCCTGATCGACCAGTCCATCCAATCGCTGGGGAACGGCTGATGCCACTGCTCAATACGATCACCACTCCCTACGCCGAGGCCTTCCTGCAGATCAGCGAAGCCAGTGGCGACACCACCGTGGTGGTGGACCAGGCCCGCGAGCTGCTCAGCCTCTGGCGCCAGT
>JBILEP010000033.1:0-12098 GCA_044352045.1 Cyanobium sp.
CTCGTGGCGGCGCATGTCCTCCTGGAGCAGCTCGTTCTCCAGGGCCACGCCGGTCAGGTCGGCGACGAGCTGCAGGTGACGACGATGCACCTCACTCCAGCTGGCGCCGCGCCGATCGCTGAAGACGTAGAGACGACCGCGCTGGCGGCTGCGCGCCACCACCGAGGTGGAGAACACCTGGGCGCCGCCGAGCAGGCGACGGATCAGCGGATCGAGAAGTCCAACCATCTCCTCGTCGCCGGAGAGCGCCTGGAGCTGGCCGTCCGTGAGGGAGGAGACCTGGCGTAACACCTCCGCGCAGCGCACCCCCGGGGTGGCCTGCAGATGGTCGCGCCAGAGGCGACCATCGGGGTGAAACACCACCAGCAGGGCCCCGTCCCCATCCACCAGCCGCGCCGCCACCAGGGGCACCAGCTCCAGCAGGCGGCCGAGATGGGTGAAGCTGCGCAAGGCGAAGGCCAGGGAGGCAAGCAACTCCTGGTTGCGACGCTGCTCGCGGCTGAGGCTGTCGAGCAGCTGACGCAGGGATGCCGCCGCCGTCAGCGCCTGGGCGGTGCGGGGGGGAGCCGGGGGGGGGGAAGGCTTCGGTGGCGGCTTGCTGCTCAAGGAGCGGCCGCGGAGGATCCGCAAAGTAGCAGCGGCGCTCAGCGGGCGAGCAGGGCCTCCACGAACTCAAAGCTGTTGAAGGGGCGCAGATCGCGGATCCCTTCGCCGGCGCCGACGAAGCGGATCGGCAGGCCCGCCTCCGAGGCCACCGCCAGGGCCACGCCACCGCGGGCGCTGCCATCCAGCTTGGTGAGCACCACGCCGGTCAGGCCGGCGGCGCTGGCGAAGGCCATGGCCTGGCGCAAACCGTTCTGGCCCTGGCTGGCGTCGAGCACGAGCAGGGATTCCACCACCGCCTCAGGAGCGAGCTTGTCGACGATGCGACGCACCTTGCTGAGCTCCTCCATCAGGTTGTGCTTGGTCTGGAGTCGGCCGGCGGTGTCCACCAGCACCAGCTCGGTGCCGCGGGAGCGGGCGGCGCCGATGGCGTCG
This sequence comes from Cyanobium sp., assembly GCA_044352045.1. Classification (GTDB taxonomy): domain Bacteria; phylum Cyanobacteriota; class Cyanobacteriia; order PCC-6307; family Cyanobiaceae; genus Cyanobium. Next base: position 1,039 of record JBILEP010000033.1, read on the forward strand.
TAGACCACGGCGGCGGGATCGGCGTTGGCGCTGGGATTGGAGATCACCGGCACGCCGCTGCGCTCCCCCCAGACCGTCACCTGCTGCACGGCGGCGGCCCGGAAGGTGTCGGCGGCGGCGATCAGGCAGGTGTAGCCGCTCCGCACGGCGAGGTTGGCCAGCTTGCCCAGGGTGGTGGTCTTGCCGACCCCGTTGACGCCCACCAGCAGCCAGACGTTGAGCCGATCGCGGCGGGGGGCCAGCAGGGGGTGACCGCTCCGCTCGATCGGCCCGTCCAGCAGGCCGCGAAGCTGGTCCTTGAGGAAGCGCACGCCCTCCGCCGGGTCGACCACCTCCTCGTTGAGACGGCGGCGCAGGGCCTCCAGCACCCGGTCGGTCGCCTGCACCCCCACATCGGCCTGCAGGAGAGCGGTTTCCAGCTCGTCGAGCACCTCGGGGGTGAGGGGATCGTCGCCGAGGTTCTCCAGCAGCTGGGTGACGAAATTGCGGCGGGTCTTCTGCAGGCCGCGGCGCAGCCGGCTGAGCCAGTCGATCTCCTCGACCGACATCTCCTCGATGCGGCGCCCCTGGGCGGCGAGCACCTCGGCCGACCAGGTGAACTCTTCATCAAAGGCCCCGAGCTGGGCCTCGCTCTCCTCGTGAGCGGGGGCCGCGGGGGCGGTGGTGGGAGCCGGAGCGGTGGCGGGGCTGGCGGCCGGCGGCGCGATCAGCTGCTCAAGGCGCTCGCTGCGCTGGGCTGCCGCCAGCTCCAGCAAGGAGGGCGGCGCCGGCGCAGAGGGGGCAGGCTCTGGGGGTGCAGGCGGTGGGGGTGCAGGCGGTGGGTCCTGGACAACGGCCTCGGCCGGCGCAGACGGGACCGGGGAGCGGGCGGCCTCCTGCTGGGCCCGCAGCCGGGCATAGGCCTCCCGCGCCCAGGCGAGGGCGTCCTCATCCACCGCGCCGATCGAAGGGGCCGGGGCCGTCTCCGCTGGCGGCGGGCTGGCAGGGGAGGGGGTGGGGATTTCCGGGCCGGAATCGGCGGCCGGGTCCGGGGCCTCCTCGGCGGACGGCGGAGGCGTGGCTTCCGCTTCTTCCGGCGCGGCGGCTCGGGACTCCCCAGGGGAGACGGCGCGGTTGAACCAATCGAAGACCATTGCCGTTCAGACCCTCGCCGTGGTGAAGCGGCGCAGCACGCCGTTGATCATGCGTCGGCCCTGCTCATCGCTGTAGCGGTTGGCCAGTTCCACCGCCTCGTTGCAGGCCACCGCCGCCGGCGTGCCGAGGGCTTCGAGGTCGACGGCAGCCAGGCGCAGGATGTCGCGGTCGATGCGGGGCAGACGCGTGAGGCGCCAGCCCTCCATCACCGCATCGAGACGGGCGTCGATGGACTCCCGGTCCGCCAGGACGGCGCGGGTCCGCTCGATCGCTCCACGTCGCACCTCCTCCTGATCAGCCAGCAGCAACAGGCGGGGCAGGTCGAGGCTGGCGGAAAGGCGGTTCAGGGCCTGCTCGGCATGGGCGAGGCCATCGCGCAGGTGCTGACGCACCCGGGGCAGGGAGGTGTCGTCACCCTCCTGAAGCTCGCTGTCGAGCAGGTCCCGTTCCGCCTGCTGCAGATCCCCGGCGGAGCGGTCCAGCGACTCGCGCACATGCTGAGCAAGGCTGGAGAGCGCCTGCTGCAGAAGGGTTTCTAAGGCGATGTCCGGGTTGGGGGTCGCCCGATCGCTGACCTGGCCCAGCATCAGCAGGGCGAGTTCCCGGGCGAGGGTGCGGCTCTTCATTCAGGAAAGCTGGGGCGCGCGCAGCTGGGCCAGGAGGCCGGAGAAGCTGCGGTTGGAGGGGGCCTCCTTCTCGTCAGGACTGACGATGCCGGCGGAAATGATCGTGCGGAAGGCATCCTCGACGCTGAGGTCCACGTCGCGCACCGAGCGCTCCGGCACCACCGCGTACCAACCGGTGGTGGGGTTGGGGGCCGTGGGGATGAAGACGCTCAACATCGTCTGCTCGAAGTCAGCCTGGATCGCGGCGCCGAGGACACCGGTGACGAACCCGAGTGCGTAGAGACCCTCCCTGGGGTATTCCACAAGCACGACCCGGCGGAAGCGACTGGAATTGTCCCGCAGGAAGGTCTCGAGCAGCTGCTTGAGGGTCTTGTAGACGGAACCGGCCAGGGGGATGCGCAGCAGCGTGCCCTCCCCAAACTCCAGCAGCCAGCGGCCGACGATGTTGCGGGCCATCAGGCCGATCAACAGAATGCCGAGCAGAGGTACCAGCAGACCCACCCCGAGGTTGATCAGCTCCTGCAGGAGCGGATTGAGGGTGTTGAAGGGGTTGAACTGCTTGGGGATCGAGGTGAGGAAGGCCAGCACGAAGCGACTGACCGTCGTGCCCAGCCAGATGGTGGTGGCCAGGGGGATCACCACCAGAAGGCCGGCGATCAGATCGTTCTTGAGATCCTGCTGGAGGCGGTTGCCAAGCGGCTGATCGGGTCGGGAGCTGGTGGGAACCACGGACCAGGTCGTGGGAACAACCCTCACGGTAACCAGCGAGGGATCCCCAGGAGAGCCGGGGCTGCGAGCGGGATCAGAGAACCGTGCCGAGGCAGAGGATCGTGAAGGCCACGATCAGGGCGATGGCGCCGCCGGTGCTGCCGAAGCGGCGCTGGCTGATCGCCACCTTGGCCGACTGCTCGGCCTGGGTGAACTTGCTTTGCATCGTCTCCAGCTGGCGATCGATGAAGGCTCTGGCGGCCTGGGTCTTCTGGGCGTCGCTGGCACCGGCGGGAATCTGGCCGCTGGACTCCGCCTGCCGCACAAGCTGTTGCAGCACCGCGGGATTCTGGCTTTGCTGACGGGCCATCTCGAGCTGGGCCCGCTGGGCGGCCAGCTGCTGATCGGTCTGGTCCTGAAGCAACTGGTCGCCGCCGAAGGCGATCGGCAGGGCGGCGGTGAGCAGCACGGCCAACAGACCGCTGATGATGCAGACCGACCAGAGGAGGGGTGTGCGCGCCTGCGAACCGGAGGGGTCCTCCAGCCGGGAGGACAGGTACATCAGCACCAGTCCGATCAGGGCCATCGGCGCCTGGCTCACCAACCGCTCCACCACCAGCTGGCGGAAGGGTTCAGAACCCCAATCCCAGAGGATCAGCACCGAAAGCATCTGCAGCAGCAGAAGCACCACCAGGGTGATGCCCATCCAGCGCAGCAGAGGGCTGAACCGGGTGGTGGGGGAAGCGGTCACGCCAGCGGACTCGGGAATGGACCAATTTAACGATCAGCCGTGAGCGATCCAACCCTGCGCGACCTCGCCGATGCCCTGAAGCAGCAGGCGGCCGCCCTGGGATTTGACCCGGTCGGCATCGCCGCCGTCCCCGGCGGCGCGCGCCTCGCCCTGCGCAGCGAGGCGCTTGAGCGCTGGCTGGCGGCCGGCCACCAGGCCGGAATGGGGTGGATGGCCGATCCACGCCGCCGGGCGGTGAACGGGCTGTTGCCCGGGGTGCGGGCGCTGCTGGCGGTGGCCCTGCCATATCACGTGGACGCCGCAACCGAGCCAGGCGCCCTGAAGGTGGCGCGCTACGGCTGGGGACGCGACTACCACCGCCTGATGGAAGGGCGGCTGCGACGCCTGGGCCGCTGGTTGGAGCAGCGCCGCCCGGACAGCCGCTGGCGGGTCTGCGTGGACAGCGCTCCGCTGATGGACAAGGCCTGGGCGGAGGAGGCCGGCCTGGGCTGGATCGGCAAGAACGGCAACCTGATCAACCGGCGGCGGGGATCCTGGCTCCTGCTCGGCCACCTGCTCACCAGCGTGGAACTGCCGCCGGACCAACCGGCGGAACCCCTGTGCGGTCGTTGCAGCGCCTGCCTCGACGCCTGCCCCACCGGGGCGATCCCGGAGCCGTTCGTGGTGGATGCGCGCCGTTGTCTCGCCTACCACACCATCGAGAACCGAGAGGGGGAGCTGCCCGCGGCGATCAAGGCCCGCCTGCAGGGCTGGGTGGCCGGCTGCGACATCTGTCAGGAGGTGTGCCCCTGGAACGGAGAGGGCCTGCCCAGCAGCGAGGACCCCGATCTGCAGCCCCGCCCCTGGCTGCTCGACCTGCGGGCGGAGGAGGCGCTGGGCTGGAGCGACGCGGAATGGTCGGAGAGGCTGCGGGCTTCGGCGCTGCGGCGCATCAAGCCCTGGATGTGGCGGCGCAACATCAGGGCAATCGTGGGAGAGGGGGCCTCGCCTCCCTAGGCTGGATCGAATTCGGGCAACTCCCGTGGTCCGGCGTCGGAGCCAACTGTTCACACACCTGGTCCAGCGGGTGATCCCGGGCCTCCCCCTGGCCTTGCTCCTGGCGGTGCCCCTGGTTCCGGTGGGCGCGGCCAGGGCTCTGGTGCCCTACGTCTACGTGCCACCCGCCAGGGATCTGGAGGCGGCGGGGCTGGGCATCGCCCAGGCGGCGGCGCGACTGCTGCGGCTCGGGCAGGTGGAGGAGGCGGCGCGGCTCGCCGAGCTCACGGTGCGACTGCTGCCGGCGGATCCCCGCGGCTGGGTGCTGCTGGCGGAGGCCGAGCTGCGCAGCGACCACTCCGACAAGGCCCTGGCGGCGCTCGCCAAGGCCAAGCAGCTCGACCCCCAGAACCCCGGCATCTGGTTCGCCGAAGGGTCCCTGGCGCTGCGCAACGGCAAACCCCAGGCGGCGATCGACCTGCTCAAGCGGGGCCTGCAGCTGGACAGCCGCAACGCCGGCGCCCACTTCGACCTTGGCAACGCCCAGCTCCTGCTGGGCCAGGGCGATCGGGCTTTGGGTTCTTTCGAGCAGGCGGCGAAGCTCCGGCGTGACTTCTGGGAAGCGATCAACAACCAGGGGCTGGTGCTCTGGGAAGCCGATCGCCGGCCAGCGGCCCTGGAGCGCTGGCGGGCGGTGCTGCGCATCAAACCCAACGTGCCGGAAACCTCCCTGGCCATGGCCGCCGGCCTGTTCGCGACCGATCCGAAGCAGCGGGGTGAGGCCCTGCGCCTGGCGGAACTGGCCCTGAACGAGCAACCGAACTACGCGCTGGAGGCCTATCAGAAGGAGCAGCTCTGGGGAGAAAAACTCCGCACTGCCACCCAGCAGCTGCTCAGCCAGCCGGAGCTGAAACTGGTGGTCGACCGGGCCATGGCGAACGCCACGGCAAGCGACGGGCCTGGCGGCGAACCCTGAGGTGTGGATCGACGGGGTGACATCGGTAGGCTGAGCCCCGTCTTCCGCCCTCAGACCCCAGCAACGGATGGCCGAGGACCGCCGCACGAACCCGAACGGCGACGACGACCGGGAGAACCGGATCGAGCCGATCGCCCTGCATCAGGAGATGCAGCGCTCGTATCTCGAATATGCGATGAGCGTCATCGTCGGGCGAGCCCTGCCCGACGTGCGCGATGGCCTCAAACCGGTGCAGCGCCGCATCCTGTTCGCGATGCACGAGCTGGGTCTCACCCCCGACCGGCCCTACCGCAAATGCGCCCGGGTGGTGGGCGACGTGCTGGGCAAATACCACCCCCACGGCGATCAGGCCGTCTACGACGCCCTGGTGCGCCTGGTCCAGACCTTCGCCAGCCGCCACCCCCTGCTCGACGGCCACGGCAACTTCGGCTCGGTGGACGACGACCCGCCGGCGGCGATGCGTTACACCGAGACCCGCCTGGCACCGATCGCCAACGAGGCGATGCTCGATGAGATCGGCAACGACACGGTCGACTTCGCCCCCAACTTCGACGGCTCCCAGCAGGAGCCCACGGTGTTGCCGGCCCAACTCCCCTTCCTGCTGCTCAACGGCTGCTCCGGCATCGCCGTGGGCATGGCCACCAGCATCCCGCCCCACAACCTCGGGGAGGTCGTCGATGCCCTGATCGCGCTGATCCGCCGGCCCGACCTCAGCGATGACAAGCTTCTCGAGCTGGTTCCCGGACCCGACTTCCCCACCGGCGGCGAGGTGCTCACCGGCGCTGGCCTGCGCGACACCTACCTCAACGGCCGCGGCAGCATCCCGATGCGGGGCATCACCCACTTCGAGGAGGTGCAACCCGGCAAGGGGCGCCACCGCCGCAGCGCGATCGTGGTCACGGAGCTGCCCTACCAGCTGAGCAAGGCTGGCTGGATCGAGAAACTGGCGGAGCAGGTGAACGAGGGCCGCATCAACGGCATCGCCGACATCCGCGACGAGAGCGACCGGGACGGCATGCGCGTGGTGGTGGAGCTGCGCCGGGACGCCGTCGCCGAAACCGTGCTCGCGGACCTCCAGCGTCGCACCGCCCTGCAGAGCAACTTCGGCGCGATCCTGCTGGCCCTGGTCAACGGCCAGCCGGTGCAGCTCAACCTGCGCCAGCTGCTGCAGCAGTTCCTGGAGTACCGCGAACTCACCCTGATCCGCCGCACCCGCCACGCGCTCACCCGCTGCGAGGAGCGCCTGGAGGTGGTGGAAGGCCTGATCCGCGCCCTCGCCAGGCTGCGGGAGGTGATCGAGATGATCACCGCCGCGGCCGATGCCGCCGCCGCCCGGGCCAGCCTGCAGGTGCACCTGGATCTGAGCGAACGGCAGGCCGATGCGGTGCTGGCGATGCCCCTGCGCCGCCTCACCGGCCTGGAACAGGAGAGCCTGCGCAAGGAGGCCGAGGAGCTGAAGGAGGAACGCACCCGGCTGCGCCACCTGCTCGACGAGCGGGGCAGCCTGCTCGACGCCATGGTGGTGGAGCTGAAAGCGCTGAAGAAGCGCTACGCCACCCCCCGGCGCACCCGGTTGGTGGAAGGGGGCGATGAGCTGGCGGTCCAGCGCGGCGCCGCCCTGCGCCCCAATGCGGAACTGCAACGCCAGCAGGCCTTCGAGGGCCTCGCCAGCGACGGCCGCCTGCTGCTCCAGTGCGATGGCACCCTGCGGATCGTGACACCGCCGGTGCTGGGCCGCCTGCACCTGGAGGAGGCCGCCGCCCTGGGGGATCTGCCCCCGCCGGCCCGCCTGCTGCTGCCGGTGGCGGACCACCCCCAGCTGTTGGCCTTCAGCGCCGATGGTCGGGTGGCCCTGCTGCGCTGGGAGTTCGCCGGCCAGCAGCCGGGAGGGGTGGAGCGCTTCCTGCCCGAGAGCCTCAGCGGGGCCCGCGTGGTGCAAGTGCTGCCCCTGCCCGGCGCGGGCGACGGCAGTCTCGGTCTGTTGAGCAGTGACGGGCGCTTCAAGCGGCTACCGATCGAGGAGTTCCTCGAACTCTCCGGTCGCGCCGCCACGGTGCTGAAACTCAAGGACGGGGTGGAACTGCAGCGGGTGGTGCCCTGCCAGGAAGGCAGGGACCTGGTGGTGGCCAGCAGCACGGGCCGACTGCTGCGGCTGGCGGTGAACGAGGCGAACCTGCCGGTGATGGGGCGCGCCGCCCAGGGGCCGATGCTGCTGCGGCTCCTGCCCGGAGAGGCGGTGGTGGGGGCCACCAGTGTGGCGGACGGCGACGGCGGCGTGGTGCTGGCCAGCCGCGGCGGCCAGATCAAACGCCTGCGGGTGGCCGACCTTCGCCTCTGCCAGCGGGGCGACCTGGGTCAGATCGGGCTGCGCTTCAGGGAACGGAGCGACGTGTTGGTGGACCTCTGCGGCGACGACACACCGCTGCTGGGGGTTGGGCTGGAGGGCGGGGCGAACCGCAGCGCCCGGCTGTCCCCCGCCGAGCTGCCCCTGGAGGACGGGGCGGGTGCGGGCATCCAGCTACCGCTGACGGCGGTCGAGCGGGTGCGTGAACTCGTGCCGCTGCAACGGGAATGAGGGGCCGGATCGCCGGCGCGTTGCTGGTGGGGCTGCTCGCCGGCGAGTCCGCCTGGGGTGGGCTCGGTGGCGCGGCGCTGGCGGAGGGGATGATCCCCCTGCCGGAGCCGGCGGGGCAGGAGCTGCTGTTCCGCAGCCGGGTGCGGGCCGACTTCCTGCCGCTGGCTGGGTGGTTCGTCACCCAGGCGAATCTGGCCTACTGCGGCGTGGCCAGCGCCGTGATGGTCCTCAACAGCCTGGGGGTGCCGGCGCCTGAGACGCCGGGCTACGGCCCCTACCGCTTCTGGGGCCAGGACAACCTGTTCGCCGCCCCCGCGGGCCGCGCCTTCGCGACGGCCGAAACCGTGGGCCGCCGGGGGATGACCCTGGCGCAGCTGGCCGGCCTGCTGGCGGCCCAGGGGGTGAGCGTGCAGCACTGGCATGGCGATCAGCTGAGCCTCGCCCAGTTCCGGGGTCTGCTTCGGCGCAGCCTCTCGGATCCGGACGACCGGCTGCTGGTGAATTACCACCGCGCCAGCTTGGGCCAGGAGGGCGGCGGCCACATCTCACCGCTGGCGGCCTACGACCCCGCCGGCGACCGGGTTCTGATCCTTGATGTGGCCCGCTACCGATACCCCGCGGTGTGGGTGGCCACGGAAGCGCTCTGGCGGTCGATCCGCACGGTCGACCCGGATTCCGGCGCCAGCCGGGGGCTGGTGCGGATCAGCCGGGGGCCGGCGACGGCGACCCCACCGCCGCCAGCCAGGCCTCCATCCGGGCCGTGAAGGCCTCCGGGCTGTGGTGCGCCTCGGCCCAGGCGCGGCAGGCGGCGCGATCGACGGCCGAGGCCCGCTCCACCGCCGCCGCCAGGGCATCCAGATCATCGGGGGTGGCCAGGGCGCCGTTGACCCCCTCCCGCACCAGCTCGCCAGGACCGCCACGGGCGTAGGCCGCCACGGGCACGCCACAGGCCATCGCCTCCACCACCACGTTGCCGAAGGCCTCATTCCAGCGGGGGGTGTTCACGAACACCCGAGTGCGCGCCAACTCGGCCTGAAGGCGCTCGGTGGGCAGGAAGCCGCGCCACTCGATCGTGCCGGCCGGCACGCAGCGCTCCACCGCCAGGGCGTATTCCCCGTCCTCCCGCAGCCCCCACACCCGCAGCGGCAGCCCGAGGCGAGCGGCCACCCGGGCGGCATCCTCCAACCCCTTCTCCGGGGAGATCCGACCCGCCCAGCCCAGGGCGGGCTCCACCCGGTCAACAGCGGCGGGGTGGTAGCGGCTGAGGTCGAAGCCATTGCCCACCAGCCGTGGCGGCGCCGCCAGGCGGAAGTCGGCGGCCTGGGCGGCGCTGTGAAAGGCCAGTCGGACCGGATCCCAGCTGGACACCGCCTCGATCGCCGCGTCCATCACCTCCGCCACCGACCCCATGCTCACCAGATGGCACAGGGGCGTGCTGACGAAGCGGGTGAGCCAGAAGGGCAGCCAGTCGTAGGCCAGGTTGAGGATGCGGTCGAACTGCCCCTGCCGCTCCAGGGCGCGCTGCCAGAGGCGGGGCAGCAGGGCGTCGGCGGGGATTGCCACGGCCATCTCGCGGGGACAGTGCTGCCAGCTGGGCTGATCCACCCCCGACTCCGTCCAGAGGCTGGCGGCGGCGCAGGCGGGAGGCAGCACCGATCCCGCCGCCGCCAGCACGGTGACGCCATGGCCGCGGCCCAGCAGGCCGGCGATGATCATCGTGGCGGTGTGCTCCACGCCCCCGCCCCGTCCGCTGCCGAGGGCCCCGACCGGCGTGCTTACCACCAACACCCGCATGTCCGACCTCTCCCCACGCCGCACAACCGCCAGCATCGCAGCCGCGTAGCGTGGGGGGTCCCGCAGCCCGATCGCGTGAGTGCCGGCGCCACCCTGCCCTCCTGCAACCCGCTGCCGGTGGAGCGTTTCCTGAGCGACGGCTTTGATCTCCGCGCCCAGCTGGCCGCCTTCCTGCGCCTGTCACCGGCGGAGCTGGAGCGGCGTCTGCCCCGCAGCACCGCCGACCTGGCGGGCCTCCATCCCGGCGCCTTCGACCCGGCCAAGCCGGAAACCTTCTACGAAGAGACGGTGGGGGATGGCCACCTGCTGGAGCTGGCGGCCTGGCATCTGGGCAGCGCCGCCTACATCGCCGACACCCTGCGCCTGCAGGAGCGTTTCGCCCGCGGCCGGGTGCTCGATTTTGGCGGCGGCATCGGCAGTCATGCCCTGGCCGCCGCCGCCCTGCCCGAGGTGGAGGCGGTGTGGTTCGTGGATCTCAATCCCCGCAACCGGGAGTTCGTGCGCTGGCGCGCCGCCGAGCTGGGCCTGGCCGAGCGGCTCCACTGCTCTCGCGACCTGAACGATCCGGCCCTGCCGGAGCGCTTCGAGACGATCGTCTGCCTCGACGTGCTGGAGCACCTCAGCGATCCGGCGGGCCAGCTGGAGATCTTCGCCGAGCGGCTGGATCCCGCCGGCACCGCCCTGCTGAATTGGTATTTCTTCCAGGGCTTCCAGGGCGAATACCCCTTCCACTACGACGACCCCCAGCTGGTGGAGCGCTTTTTTCTCACCCTGCAGCGGCGCTTCCTGGAGCTGTTCCACCCCTGGCTGATCACCACCCGCGCCTATCGGCTGATGCCCGGCGCCGTTGGCCGCTAGCCCCTGGCCAGGCCGGCCGGCTCAAGCATCAGCTTGGTGCGGCGGGTTTCCTCATCCATCTCGATCGGGTACTGGCCGTCGAAGCAGGCGGTGCAGAAATGGTGGGAGCTGGTGCGGGCCGCCTCCACCATGCCGGCCTTGCTGAGGTAGGCGAGGGAATCCACCCCCAGGTGCGCCTCGATCTCCGCCAGGCTCAGGCGGGCGGCGATCAGGTGGTCCTGGCTGTCGGTGTCGATGCCGTAGAAGCAGGGGTGGGTGACCGGCGGTGAGCTGATGCGCATGTGCACCTCGGTGGCGCCGGCATCGCGCAGGGCCTGCACCAGCTTGCGGCTGGTGGTGCCGCGCACGATCGAGTCGTCGATCACCACCACCCGCTTGCCCGCCAGCACGTCGGGCAGGGGATTGAGCTTCACCCGGATGCCGGCCTCCCGCATCGCCTGGGTGGGCTGGATGAAGGTGCGGCCGACGTAGCGGTTCTTGATCAGGCCGTCGCCGAAGGGGATGCCGCTGACCCCGGAATAGCCAATCGCGGCCGGAATGCCGGAATCGGGCACGCCGATGACGATATCGGCCTCCACCGGGGTTTCGCGGGCCAGCACCTCGCCGATGCGCACGCGATAGCTGTAGAGCGACTCCCCGAAGAAGCGACTGTCGGGGCGGGCG
>JBILEP010000270.1:0-3466 GCA_044352045.1 Cyanobium sp.
GAGCGTGGTGCGCACCGAAACCGATCTCAAGCGCCTGTTCCCGCGCGAGGCCTGGAACAAATTGCACCTGCAGATCATCTTCTATGGCCGTGAACACTGCACCGCCCGCGGCTGCGATGGCACCGTCTGCCCGCTGTGCAAGGAGCTGTTCCCCAAGCGGCGACGGGGGGTGCTGACCAGCAAGGCGTGAGGGGAAGGCGGCGCCCCGGCGCGGAGGGCGCGCTGGGCGCTTGGCGTGCTGTGGCCGGATCCGGCGGCTGTGAATAGGTTCTGGCTGACCGTTCCCTGCCCGGACCGCCCCCGATCCCGCCCCGCCTGATGTCGGATCTCACCTGCCCGTTCCACGGACACCTCGGCGCCGTGACCCCCGCCGCCGGACCCGCCAACCGCCAGTGGTGGCCTGAGGTGGTCGATCTGGGGATCCTGCACCAGCAGCACCCGGCCGCCAATCCGCTCGGGGAGGCCTTTGATTACGCCCGCGCCTTCGCGGCGCTGGATTACGAGGCGCTCAAGGCCGATCTGCGCGCCCTGATGACCGATTCGCAGCCCTGGTGGCCGGCCGATTGGGGCCACTACGGGGCCTTGTTCATCCGCATGGCCTGGCACAGCGCCGGCACGTATCGCAGCGCCGATGGCCGCGGCGGCGCCGGCCACGGCAACCAGCGCTTCGCGCCGCTCAACAGCTGGCCCGACAACACCAACCTCGACAAGGCGCGGCGGCTGCTGTGGCCGATCAAACAACGCTATGGCAACCGCATTTCCTGGGCGGATCTGATCATCCTCACCGGCAATGTGGCGTTGGAATCGATGGGCTTCCCCACCTTCGGTTTCGCCGCCGGCCGCACTGACATCTGGGGCCCGGAGGAGGATGTGTTCTGGGGCCAGGAGAAAGGCTGGCTGGGCGATGAGCGCCATGCTGCCGATGGGGCGTTGGCGCAGCCGCTGGCGGCGGTGGAGATGGGCCTGATCTATGTGAACCCGGAGGGACCGCACGGCCATCCCGATCCGCTGGCCTCCGGCAAGGACGTGCGCGACACGTTTGCGCGCATGGGCATGACGGTGGAGGAAACCGTGGCGTTGGTGGGCGGCGGCCACACCTTCGGCAAGTGCCACGGGGCGGCACCGGCCGACAACCTGGGCCCCGAGCCGGAGGGGGCAGCGCTGGAGGAGCAGGGGCTGGGTTGGCGCAACCGCCACGGCGGCGGCATGGCGGAGCACACGATCACCAGTGGCATCGAGGGCGCCTGGAAGCCCCATCCCACCCGTTGGGATCAGGGCTATTTCGAGATGATGTTCAGCTACGAGTGGGAGCTCACCAAGAGTCCGGCTGGGGCGTGGCAGTGGGTGGCGAAGGATGTGGCGCCGGAGCACATGATCCCCGATGCGCACGTGCGTGGCCGCAGCGCGGCACCGATCATGACCACGGCGGATCTGTCGCTGCGGTTCGATCCGATCCTGGAGCCGATCGCCCGCCGTTTCCGCGACGATCCCCAGGCCTTCGCCGATGCCTTCGCCAGGGCCTGGTACAAGCTCACCCACCGCGATCTGGGGCCGCGGGCGCTGCATCTGGGGCCGGAGGTGCCGGCGGAGGAATTGATCTGGCAGGATCCGCTGCCGCCGGTGGACCATCCGCTGATCGAGGCGGCGGAAGTGGCGGAGCTGCGGCAGCGGGTGTGGGCGGCCGGCCTGGGGGTGGGGGAGTTGGTGGCCACCGCCTGGGCGTCCGCCTCCACCTTCCGCGGCTCCGACAAGCGGGGCGGCGCCAACGGGGCGCGGCTGCGGCTGGCGCCGCAGCGCAGCTGGGAGGTGAATGATCCAGCGCAGCTGGCGCGGGTGCTGGAGCTGTTGGAGCAGATCCGCGCGGCCTTCCACGCCGATCGCTCCGACGGCAAGCGCGTGTCGCTGGCCGACCTGATCGTGCTGGCGGGTGGCTTTGCGGTGGAGAAGGCGGCGGCGGCGGCGGGCTTGCCGCTGCAGGTGCCCTTCCATCCAGGCCGCACCGATGCCCGCGACGAGCAGACCGACAGTGCCTCGTTCAATGTGCTCAAACCCCGCGCCGATGGCTTCCGCAACTGGGAGTCGGCGGGTCTGGAGTTGCGCGCCGAGGAGCTGCTGATCGATCGGGCCCAGCAGCTGTGCCTGAGCGCCCCGGAGCTCACGGTGCTGGTGGGCGGCCTGCGGGTGCTCGGCGCCAACAGCGGCGGCAGCCGCCATGGGGTGTTCACGGAGCGGCTGGGGGTATTGAGCCCCGATTTCTTCACCAACCTGCTGGAGATGGAGGTGCAGTGGGCCCCCGCTGATGCGACCTGCCGTGTATACGAAGGCCGCAACCGCAGCGATGGCCAGCTGCGCTGGACAGCCACCCGCGCCGACCTGATCTTCGGTTCCCACAGCCAGCTGCGGGCGATCGCGGAGATCTATGCCCAGAGCGATGGCGCGGAGCGTTTCGCGGCGGATTTCGTGCGGGCGTGGCAGAAGGTGATGGAGCTGGATCGGTTTGATTTGCGGGGGGCTGCTTGATTCAGGGGGGAGCCCCCGCGATGGATCGGGATTGGCGATGTAGGGGGTTTAGAAGCAGAGGGCTTTCCGTAAAGCCATTGTATGCAGCGGGATGATGTCTCATCTTTGTGCTGTTTCGTGATTGTTTTGCGCTCGAGCTCTGGGCTTCGATATTCCTTGGCTTTTCTATTGCGCCAACGGTGATTGTATGCCTACTCAGCGGCTTCGGCCTCGCCCATCTTGGTTATCTGCTTTTCGAGTTCGGTTTGCACTGCTTTGAGATCATCTGGCGTTTTCGCGGCTTTGACTTTGTACTCTAGCGAGACAAGTGATGCTTGAACCTTGGCGTACTCGCCGGCTCTTTTAGCCACTGGTATCTTGCTGGCGATTGTCTGGGCGGCAGCGGCCACGGCCCCGATCACTGCAATGGTAATCGTCGTCCTGGCTTTTGCCTTTTCGCTCGCAGAGCCTACGGCTCCGAGGGCCGTTGCTAGCAGAGTTGCGGAGACACCTATGGCAACAAAGGCAATGTTCCATGCCTGATTTGTTTGCCGTAGATTTGTGACGTACTTGCGTTGCTCTCCTATATTGCCGGAAAGTCTATCTTGTTCTTTGGCGAATAATTCTTCGGCAGTGGCTTCTGGAGGCTTGGCCTTGGGGCCTTCGCTGGCTTGTGGGGAGCCGGGGGAGGATGCTTGCTGCGCAATCTCTGGCTCGCAAGACCAGGGGTAGACGCAAGGCTTTCCGCTCAATGCATAGGCATTGTGGCTAAAGAAAGAGACGGCAATGAAAGCCGATCCAAGGAAGATGAATCTATGGCTATGCTTTTGTGGCGGGAATGTGCATGACCATCGATTCGCGCTGAGCCCCGGGCTGCATTGAGGTGTGATGCTTGCGTTTTTCATTTGCTAATTGCTATTCTTTGTTAGTGTATAAGAGTTCCGAGCTTGGTGCCAGGTGCTTCACG
>JBILEP010000034.1:0-12014 GCA_044352045.1 Cyanobium sp.
GCGCCAGCAGCGCGAACGCCGCCAGGGCCAGCAGCGGCAGCAACGCCAGCGTGGCGATCGCCAGCACCAGGCCCCTCAGCGCCATCCGTTCGCCTGCATCAGCCGCACCGCTTCGGCATTGCGCTCACCCATCTGCGCCGCCCGCACCCCGTCGTCCACCACCGGCCCGAAGCGCTTGAGGATCGGGTCTTCACCGCTGCTCCGCAGCGGGTATTCATGGTTCGCCTCCGCATAGCCCCGCCCGCCCGTGGGTGAAGCCAGAAATTCGATCAGCTGGATCGCCTCCTGCCGGTGCCGCGACTGGCGCGTCACCCCCGCGCCGCTCACATTCACATGGGCCGGATCCGGGATCACCACCTGCAGCTTCGCCGCCAAGCGCCGATCCTCCGCCCCCGTTTCGCCCGCCAGCATCCGGGCCACGTAGTAGCTGTTCACCAACGCCACGCCGCACTCACCCCGCGCCACCGCCCGCGCCAGGGGGATGTCGGAGCTGAACGGCTCCTGGCCCAGGTTCGCCACCATCCCCTTCACCCACGCCACCGTGCGCGCCTCGCCGTGGCGGATCAGCTGGTCGGCCACCAACGACTGGTTGTACACGCTGCGGCTATCCCGCAGGCACAGCTTGCCCTTCAGGGCCGGCTGGGCCAGATCCAGGTAATCCCGCGGCGCCGGCGCCTTCAGCACCGCCGGATTGGCCACCAGCAGCCGCACCCGGCGGGTGAGGGCAAACCATCGGCCCTGCGGATCCCGCAACGCCGCCGGCACATCCCGCTCCAACGCCTCCGAGCGCACCGGCTGGAGCAGGCCCAGCCGCGCCGCCCGATCCAGCCGCGCCGCATCCACCAGCACCAGCACATCCGCCGGACTGTTCTGCCCCTCGCTGCGCACCCGCTCAATCAGGGCGCTGTCCTTGCCCTCCAGCAGCCGGATGGCGATGCCGGTGCGCTCCGTGAAGCGCTGGTACAGCGCCTTATCGGTGTTGTAATGCCGCCCCGAATACACGCCCAGGGTGACCGGCTCACGGCACCCGCTCAGGCTGCCCGCCAGGGCGAGAACCAGGCCCAGGGACAAACGGGACAGGCCGCGGGGCAGGCGCGGCGAAAATGCAAAAAGCCTCGGCACAGAGGAAGGCGGTAAAGCCGATCCATGCTCCCAGGATGTCCACCACAACTGTGGCCGGAGCACTGTGCCTTTTGTCACGCTTCCGCGTGACCATTGACCAGAGGGGACGCGATCAGCGGCGTGGCCGCACCCGCACCGGGATCAGCACTGGCTCCATCAGGCCGCCGCCGCCATTGTCATCGTCGGAATCGACGCTGAGCAACATCACCAGGCCAAAAATTCCGAGCACACCAACCAGCAGCAGCAATTCGGTCATGACCCGGATCCCAGGATGGCCAGCCTAGCCGAATCCGCGGCCATTCGCACGGGCCACACACGCCTGCAGTTGGCGCCGCAGTCGCCCGTGGTCGAGCTCCCGGCCGATCAGCACCAGCTGGTTGCGCCGCTCCCCCGGCCAGTCGCCGTCGTCGATCGAGAAGCGCTTGCCGGCCAGGTGAAAGATGTGCCGCCGCTCGCTCTCCTGGAACCAGAGGATGCCCTTGGCCCGGAACACCCCCTCCGGCAGCTGGTTGTCGAGGAAGTTCTGGAAGCGCCGCAGCGACAGGGGCTGGTCGCTCTGGAACGACAGGGAGGTGAAGCCCTCGATCGCCGCATGGTCGGGATGGCCGGCATGGTCGTGGTGGTCGTGGTGCGCGTGGCCGTGGTCGTGGTGGTGCCCGTGGTCGTGGTGCTCGCCCTCCTCGTGCACGCAGTGGCCGTGGTCGTGGTCGCAGTCGTCGTGGCTCTGGGCCGCCACCACCCGATCGCTCTCGAACAGCCCCACGCTCAGCAGCAGCGGCAGCGGCACCTCCCCCTTCACCGACCGCAGAATGCGGGCATCCTTCTTGATCTCCCGCAGTTGGCGCTCCAGCGCGCTCAGCCGCGCCTCATCCACCAGGTCGCACTTGTTGAGCAGCAGCATGTCGCCGTACACCACCTGGGAGCGGGCCACCTCCCCCTCCAGCAGCTCATCGCTGAAGTTCTCCGCGTCCACCAGGGTGATGATCGAATCCAGGCGCGTCAGATCGCGCAGGTCGCTGCCCAGGAACGTCATCGCCACCGGCAGCGGATCCGCCAGACCGGTGGTTTCCACCACCAGGTAATCCACCTTCTCCGGGCGATCGAGGATGCGATACACCGCCTCCAGCAGCTCGCCGTTGATCGAGCAGCAGATGCAGCCATTGCTCAGCTCCACCATGTCCTCACCGGTGGCGATGATCAGCTCGTTGTCGATGCCGATCTCCCCGAATTCATTCACCAGCACCGCCGTCTTCACCCCCTCCTGATTGCTGAGGATGTGGTTGAGCAGGGTGGTTTTGCCCGCGCCGAGGAAGCCCGTCAGGATCGTCACCGGCAGGCCGGTGGCGTCGCTGATGCCGGTGGGGGCGATGGCCATGGCGAGCATCTCAGTGGTGTCAACGATAGGCAGCCGCCTGCCCTGGCCTCGCCGGCTGGTCTTCAGGATTCGGGGCAGATCAGAAGCTGAAGGCCGTGCGCACCAGTGCGCCGAGCTGCCCCAGGCCTCCTGAGGGTGTCTCCTGACCGAGCGGTCGGCTCAGCCAGAAGAGCGCCGGGGTCAGGGTGATGGCGTCGCTCAGCTGCACCCTGTACCAACCCTCCAAAATCACATTGCCATCGTCGGGATGGCCTCCGCCTCTCTGAGACGTGGCGAACACCGGCTGGCCCACGGCGAGCCCCAGGGTGTTGCCCCGCAGAAAGGCGTCGTTCCATTGCAGCCCCACCAGCCACGACTGGCTGGTGGCCAGGGGGCCTGAGGCGCTGCTGTTGAGCCCCCAGCCAACGCTGATGGATGGCAGCCAGCCGCTGGCCGCGGGCTGCCAGAAGCCGCTCAGGCCGAAAGCGTCCGTGTCACCAACCACTTCTGAGCCGTAGACGGCGGCGGTGTAGGGCGTGGCACCGGGCACGTCCACCCCCGGTTGCAGACGGCTCCAGATGGCAGCCACGGCCCAGGCCTCTCGCCCGTAGCCCAGCTGCACCGTGCCGCCGGCCGCCGAGGCCGCGGTGCCGATGCCGCCCGTTCCCGGATCGCCCGCATCGCCGTTCGCCGCCACGTAGTTGGCGGCGACGCTGAAGCCATGGCCCTGCCACCACAGCCCGGCGCCCGGACCGAGAGTCTTGTTGTAGGCGGCCGGTGCCCCATTGAGGGTGAACACGTTGAGCACCGTGTCGGCTGGATACAGCGAGGGCCAGAGCGGCAGCATGTCCTCCTGGCCCACGCGCGCGCCCGCCACGGCGGTGAAGCCCCGGCCCAGGGGCCAGCGATAGAACAACTTCTCCACGGCCAGCACGTCGCCGCAGTCGACGCCGGTGCCGCAGTCCTCCTGGAAGGCGATTTCCAGCGTGCTGAGCACCCCGCCGGGGCCGTCGCCGCCGAAGGCGCTATCGGCGAAGTTTCCACTGCGCAACAGCACCCGCAGCTGGTCGCTGCCGCGGAAGCTGGTGTCGAAGGCCAGCTGCAGGTCGTAGTTGAACGAGGTGGCGCCGCCGGCGCTGTTCGCCCCATTCCTCCGCTCACGGTCGTTACCGCTGAAGCGGTTGGCACCCACCACGAACGTGGCCAGGGCACCCAGCCGGGTGGTGGTGGAGAACTGGTTGGCCTCCAGCTCACCCACCTTGGCCTCCAGGCCGTCCACCCGGCCGCGCAGCACGGCGAGCTCCTTCTCGAACTCCTTCATCAGCCGCTTCAGCTCGTCGGTGACTTCGCTGATGCGATCGAGGCAGGCATGCAGCAGGGCGGCCGCTTCATAGCGGGTCATCGCCGTGCCGCCGCGGAAGGTGCCGTCGGGGTAGCCGGCCACGCAGCCGTAGCGCTCGATCAGGTTGCTGAGCGCCTGGTACGCCCAGTCGGTGGGCCGGACGTCGGAGAACTGCTGGAGGCTGGTGCGCTGATCCACGCCCGGCTCCACCCCGGTCTCGCCGGCGTAGGCCGAAAGTCCGCTCAGGTTGAGCTCGCGGCACGTCCCGGCGATCGGGGCCAGGGCCACCAGCACGGTGGAGCAGAGCAGGGCGGCGCGGCGCATGGCGGCAGAGTCACAAAGATCGGGATGATAATGATTCCCATTTATCGGTGGATGCTGTCTGGCGGTTGCCTCCTCTCGTTCAGCCGGCCTGCCGCTCCCGGCAGGGGGCGCAGAGCCCGAAGAACTCCAGCGTGTGGAACAGGGGCGTGAAGCCCCCTAGCTCGGCACCGGGCAGATGCACGTCGTGCACCGGGCAGTGGGGCAGCACCCGGGTGGCGCCGCAATCCACGCAGGTGAGGTGGTGCTCATCCCGCTCCGTGGGCGCGTAAAGGGCCTCACCGCTGGGCAGGTGGCGGCAGCGCACCAGACCCCGCTGCTGCAGCTGGCGCAGATGGCGATACACCGTGGCCAACCCCATCGCCCCCGCCCCGCCCCGCAGGCGGGCGTGCAACGCCTGGCCTGTGAGCTCGCCTGCGGCGGCACGCAGCTCGCTCAGCAGCGTCTCCTGGCGCGGCGGCAGGGTGGGGGGATCGGGACAGCAGAATTCCATCGGCCAATTCTCAGCCCGCAGGCAGCCAGATGGCGAGCCGGGCCGTCACGGGCAGGGGCTGCAGCGTGCCGCTGGCGGCGTCGATCAGCACCGGCCGGGGCGGCTGGGGCGGGGCTGTCGCCGCGGCCAGGGGGCGCAGGCTGGCCAGCAGTTGATCGCGGCTGGGGTCGTAGGCCAGACCCGTGCCGGGCTCCAGCTCCCACCCCTCAAGCCGCTGGCGCCGCAGCAGCCGCCCCTCGCCGTCGAGGGCCAGCAGGCTCAGCTCAGGCCGGCCGCTGCCCCCCACCAGCAGCGCCCAGATCCGCTCGCCACCGCCGGCGCAGGCGCTCGCCACCAGGGCCTCGCCCCCGATCCACAGCTGGCGCGGCGGCCGGCCCGGTTCCACCCGCTCCAGCGAGCGGCGGAAGTCCGGCCAGTGGCGCACCAGCAGCGCCCGGCCGGCCTGGGGGCAGAAGCTGCTCAGGTCGCGGCTGCCGGGCAGGGTCTCCCGGCGGGGCGGGCGCGGCGGCAGGGTCTGGAGGCTCAACCCATCCGGCTCCGGCACCACGGCCGCCCCCCCTTCCGGCAGCAGCCGGATCGCGCCGCTGGCCCTGATCGCCAGCGAGCGCTCCCCCCCTCCAGCCGGCCGGTAGCGGGTTTCCAGAACCCCGGCGCCGAAGCCGCCGGCCTGCACCAGCAGGGCTCCCCGCCGGTCGGCGCTGAGGTGGGCGAAACCCAGCCCGCCGGGACCGAGGGGTTCGGCACGGCCGACGCGGACCGGAGCCGGCCAGGGGGACGGGGGGCCTTCTCCCGATCCCGCCACCAGATTGCGCTGCGCCAGCGGCAGCCGCCAGACCCGCACCCCACCGCTGCCGTCCTCCACCACGAACGCCACCCCGGAGCCATCCCCCAGCGCCTCCACCGCCTGGATGCGGGCCAGGGGCGGGGTGAGGTTGCGCCAGCGGCCGTCGTGCTCCAGCAACCGCAGCCGCTCCCCGCCGCCCGCTGTCGGCGTCACCACCAACAGCCGGGGCCGGGGATCCCACCACCAGCTGTGGGGCGGCAGGGCCAGACCCCGCCGGTCCCGCCCCGCCAGCCGCAGCGCCAGCGGTTGGCTGACCCGTTGGCCCGCCGACAACGCCAGCCCCAGGGTGCTCCCCTCCCCCAGCCAGCGGTGGCCCAGCGCCGGATCCAGCCGGCTGGCCGCCGCCAGCGCCGCCCTGTCCATCGGCCGGCTGAAGCGGGCCACCAGGGCCGCCGGGCCGGCGCTAGCGGTGGCGGGCGCCAGCGCCACCAGCCGGGGCGGGCGCTGGCGCAGCCACTGCTGCTGGGCGAGGGCCAGCAGGGCGGGCAGGCCCAGCGCCAACAGCAGGGGACGGCGGGCCGGGGCGGGCCTCATGGTTCCAGCGGCCGCGCCGGGCGCGGGATCGGGCGCAGCCGCTGCGCCACCACCACCAGCCGCTCGCCGCCGGGGGCCGGCTCCACCGCCATGCGGCCCTCCAGGGCCAGCCATTGGTCGGCGGCGGGGAGCGCTTGGCCGGCGGGCCAGCGCACCGGCAGCCCCACCGGCGTGGCATCCGCCAGGCAGCAGCGCACCAGCAACCGCGCCAGCTGCGGCGGACCCTCCGCCATCGGCAGCACGAAGCCGCTGATCCGCACCGGATCGCCGTCGTGCAGGGCCGGGTCGGGCTGGCTGCGCAACAGCCGCACCCAGTCGGTGAGGCTGCGCTGGGCGGGGGGCAGCACGAAGCTGAGCTCCTCGATGCCGGTCTCGTCCCGCGGCCGCTGACCCGCCAGATCGGCGAAGGAGGGCAGCGGCGGCAGGGTCAACACCAGGGCCGCCACCAGGGCCGTGGCCGCCAGGGTCAGGCCGGTGGAGCGCCGTCCCACCTCCGACCGCGCCAGCGGATCCCGCACGGCCAGGACCAGCTGCAACACCGCCAGCGCAAGCAGCAACACCCCCGCCAGGGCCACCAGCGGGTGGAACACGGCCCGCAGCAGCAGATCCAGCCGGCCATCCAGCGCGCTGCGCAGCAGCACCAGGGCCCAGAGCGCCAGGGCCAGGCCGCGCCAGAGGGCGGCCCGATGCAGCAGGGGCAAGGCCGGGCGCGCTGCAGGTGGGGGGCCGGAGGTCATAGGCGCCACAGGTTGATCCACTGGCCGATCAGCAGCACCAGCAGGGCCGCGCCGGCGGTGGTGAGCAGCAGGCCGCGCGGACGGAACAGCAGGCCCAGGAGGCCCACCAGCTTCAGGTCGATCACCGGACCGAGGAGCAGGAAGGCCAGCAACGCCCCTGGGGTCACCTGGGCCGCGAAGCTCAGGGCCAGGAAGGCGTCCACGCTGGAGCACACCGACACCACCATCGCCAGCAGCATCAGCGCCAGGATCGAGAGGGTGGGGGCGCCGCCCACCGCCAGCAACCAGGCCCGTGGCACGAAGCTCTGCACCAGGGCGGCCACGGCGCAACCGAGCACCAGCAGCAGGGCGAGCTCCAGAAACTCCCGCGACCCGTGGCGCAGCAGCTCCTCCAGCGTCGGCCGGCTCGGCGGCAGCGGGGTGGGGGCAACGGCGGCCCCCACCCCCACCAGCCCACCGCGGCGCTCCAGCAGGCTCACCGCCTCCAGGGGCTGGGCCAGGCGCCGCTCCGCCAGGAGCTCGGGGCGCAGCAGTTCCGCCTCGGGCACCAGCCGCAGCAGCAGGGCCAGGCCCAGGGCCACGGCCACGGCACCTAAGGGCCTGGCCACCAGCAGCCACGGCTGGTCGGGGAAGGCGGCCCAGGTGCCGGCCAGCACGATCGGGTTGAGCACCGGCGCCGCGAACAGGAAGCCCAGCCCCGCCCCCAGCGGGGCACCCCCCACCAACATCCGCCGCGCCACCGGCACATTGCCGCACTCGCAGGCCGGCAGCGCGAAGCCCAGCCCCGCTCCCGCCAGCGGACCGAGCAGCGGGTGGGCCGGCAGCCGCCGCAACCAGAGGCCGCCCGGGCTCAGCCAGCGGGCGGCGGCGGCGATCAGCACGCCGATCAACAGGAAGGGCAGGGCTTCGATCAGCAGGCCCTGGAACAGGGCCCAGGCGGTGGCCAGGCGGGCGAGGGGCATCAGCGGGCCTCCAGGCGCCTCAGGGCGCCTCCCAGAGTTCTGCCTCAAGGGCCTCCGCCGCGCCCGCCGCAAACCACTCCGGCACGGCCTGGAAGCAGGCGGCGTTGCGCTCGTCCTCCCGCGCCTCCACCCGCCAGCAGCAGGCCCGTCCCCCCTCCCGCTCGCGCACCAGCTCGTTCGCCCAGCGCCACACCAGTTCGGCGCTGGCCTCCATGCCCACGTTCTCCATCACCCGCAGATCGAGGGCGCCCTGCTCGTGCAGGGTGCGCCAGGTGTCCAGCAGCGGGTCGTCGGCGTTCGCCAGGAAGGTGTGGTCGAACTGATCCGCCAGGCGCCGCTCCAGCTCCTTGAGGCTGGAGAAATCCACCACGAAGCCGTGGCCATCGAGGCGCTCGGCCCGATACCAGACCGTGAAGCTGCGGCTGTAGCCGTGCACGAAGCGGCAGTGGCCGCTGTGGCGCCACTGGCGATGGCTGCAGGGGTAGCCGCGAAAGGTCTTGCTGCAGATGTGGGCCGCGGGATCGGGCATGGACCGGGCGAGGGCTTGGGGGCGGCGCGGCGCCTCTGCACGCATCATGACGGGCCGACCAGGCCCTCTGGGTACGGTGACGGCAGCACCGCCGGGCTCCCCGCCCCACCCGCACCGGCACGCCCGCCATGACCGCCCCGTCCCCCACCGACGCCGCTCCCCCCCCGCCCGATCGGGCCCTGATCGCGGCGTTGCGCTTCGATGCCGCCGGTCTGATCCCGGCCATCGCCCAGGACTGGCTCGACGGTGCCGTGCTGATGGTGGCCTGGATGAACCGCGAAGCGCTGGAGCGCACCTTGAGCAGCGGCGAGGTGCACTACTGGAGCCGCTCCCGCGGCGAGCTCTGGCACAAAGGCGCCAGCAGTGGCCATTTCCAGCGGCTGCGCGGCCTCCGCTACGACTGCGACGCCGACGTCCTGCTGCTCACAATCGAGCAGGTGGGCGACGTGGCCTGCCACACCGGCGCCCGCAGCTGCTTCTACGACCAGGGCCCGGCCCCCAGCGGCGGTGGCGCCGATGCCCCGCCACCCCCCGCCGACGTCTGCAGCGAACTGGCGCGGCTGATCGCCTCTCGGCGCGACCACCCCGAACCGGGCAGCTACACCAACCGCCTGCTGGAGGGGGGCGACAACCGCATCCTCAAGAAGATCGGCGAGGAGACGGCGGAATTCGTGATGGCCTGCAAGGACGGCGAAGCCGACGCGATCGCTGGCGAAGCGGCCGATCTCGTCTATCACCTGCAGGTGGCCCTGGCGCACCATGGCGTGCCCTGGCGACGGGTGCAGGAGGTGCTGGCCGGCCGGCGTGGGGCGCCGCGCCGCGGCTGAATCGCTCTCCCCGGGGCCGGGCGTGGGTCAGGATGGCGCCAGGGCTCGCCAGAGGCCGACGCCATGTCCCCCCCACCGCTCAGCCGCCGGGATCCGTCCAGTCCAGGGGCGCTGATCAGCGGCCAGATCCTGCGCGTTCCGGTGCCCCTGCTGCGTTTCCACCAGCCCATGGCCGAGCACGGCTCCGGGTGCTGCCCCCAGCCCATCGGCCAGGCCTGCCCCCCGGGCCACGTTCGCTTCCGCAGCTGCAGCGAGTGAGGCCCACCACACGCCTGGCCCGAGCGCCGCGCTAGGCGGCGGCGGGGGGCTGGGCGAGCCACTCCGCCAGGCTGCTGGGGGGCTGGGCCGGACTGCTGGTGACCTCGATGATCCGGCCGATGGCGGCCGGGCTGGCCAGGGCGTCAAGGCAGACCCGCGCCACCAGGCGCCGGGGAATCACGTTGCTCTGCTGCTGGTCGGCGCCGCTGAACACGATCCCCTGCCGCTCCAGATCCGCCTCCTTCTCACTCAGCCCGCCCGGTCGGATCACGGTCCACTCCAGGCCGCTCTCCGCCAGCCAGCGCTCCCCGAGCCGCTTCCAGATCAGCACCAGCCAGAAGAGGTTGAGGGGGTGGAACACCCGGCCGCTGCAGAGGGAGCTCACCAGCACCACCCGCCGCACGCCCGCCTCCCGGCAGGCGCTGATCTGGTCCCGCAGGGCCAGGGCATCCACCTTCAGCGGGCCGAAGGGATCGAGGGAGGGCCGGGCTCCGGTGGCGATCACCAGGGCATCACAGCCCCGCAGGGCTCGGGCCAGGGCCGGCGTGTCGGCGAGCTCCAGGCGCGCCACAGCGGCGCCGGCCAGCCCTTCCGGCTGGGAGGAGCCCGGCCGCAGCAGCGCCGTGACCGCCAGGCCCTGGGCCAGGGCCTCCTGCACCACCCGGGCGCCGGTCCTGCCGGAGGCGCCGCTCACCGCCACACGCGTCATCGCCAGGGGTCACGTTGGCGCCCGATGGTAGGCAGCGCCGCCCGAGCCGCTGCCAAACTGAGAATCATTCCCATTGGTGTGCGCCATGGCGCCAGCCCCCGCGATCCGCTGGCCCTCCGCCCCCAGGGCCCTCGCCACCCTGATGGCCCTGCTGCTCGCCGGCTGTGCCTCCCCCCAGCCTCCCCGCCCCAAGGCCGCGGCCGGCACCTTGCGGGTGGTCACCACCGTGCTGCCCGTGGGCCTGTTCACCCGGGCGGTGGCCGGCGACTGCGCCCGTGTCGAAGCCCTGCTGCCCGCCGCTGCCGACCTCCACGACCTGCCGGTCAGCCCCCAGCTGGTGGTGCGTCTGCAGGGCGCTGATGTGCTGGTGCGCAACGGCCTCGGGCTGGAGGCGCCCCTGGAGCGGCTCGTGGTGGCCGCGGCCAATCCCCGCCTGCGGCAGGTGGAGGCGGCCCAGGGTCTTCCCACCCTCACCAGCCGGGGTCACCACCAGGACGGCGATCACCACCACAGCGGCGATCACCATCAGGCGGGCGATGCCGCCAATCCCCACGTCTGGCTGGATCCCCGCCTGGCCGCCCGCCAGGTGCGCGCCATCCGCGACGCCCTGGTGGCCGCCGATCCGGCCCGGGCCGGCTGCTTCCGCCGCAACGCCGACCGCTACCTGGCCGCGCTGGAGCGGCTCGACCGGGATCTGGCCCGCCAGCTCGCCCCCCACGCCGGCCGGCCGATCGTCTCCTTCCACGACCTGGCGCCCTACTTCGCCCAGCGCTACGGCCTGCGGGCCGAATCGGTCGTCGCCCTGCCCGGCGACAACCCCTCGGTGGCCGACCTGCAGCGGGTGTCGGCGCAGCTGCGCCGTCAGCGGGTGCGGGCGCTTCTGGTCGACCCCCAGCTCGAGGCGTCCTCGTTCCGCGCCCTCGCCGCGGACCTGGACCTGAAGGTGCTCGGGTTCGACCCGATCGAGCGCGCCAGCGAGGCCGACGCGCGCCGCCCGGACCACTACCTGGAGGCGATGCGGCGCAATGGGGCGGCGGTGCTGGAGAGCCTGGGCGCCCCGGCCCGCTAGATCCCCCGCCGCCCCTGGGTCGGATCCTGTCTCGCTGGGTAGGGTGGAGGGATGCTGGAAACGATTCTCGAAGTCAGCGACCTCACCGTGCGGCGCGAAGGCCAGACGGTGGTGGAGGACGTCAGCTTCCGGCTGACCGGCGAGTCGGACACCGCCCTGGTGGGTCCCAACGGCGCCGGCAAGAGCACCCTGGTGCAGGCCCTGGTGGGCATCCTGCCGCGCCAGGCGGGAACGGTGCGGCTGCTCGGCCATCCCCTCGGCCCCCGCGGCCAGCTGCCGGCGTCCGTGCGCGGCCAGCTGGCCTATCTGCCCCAGAGCCTGGCCCTGCGCGGGCGCCTGCCCCTCACCGTGGCCGAATTCGTGGGCCTCGGCTGGGATCCCCCCGGCCCCGCCCTGCCCTGGCACGGCGGGGCGGCCCGCCGCGCGGCGGTGGCCGACGCCCTGGCCAAGACCGACAGCCGCGATCTGGCCCACCGCCTGTTCAGCGACCTCTCCGCCGGGCAGCGCAAGCGGGTGCTGCTCGCCTTCTGCGTGGTGCGGCCTCGCCGCCTGCTGATCCTCGATGAGGCCCAGGCCGGCCTCGACCCGCGCGCCAGCGAAGCCTTCCAGGCCCTGCTCTACCAGTTGCGGCGCAGCGAGGGCTGGACAATCCTGCAGGTCTCCCACGATCTGGAGATGGTGCGCCGCACCTGCGACGGCGTGCTCTGCCTGAACCGCAGCCTGCGCTGCTCCGGCAGCCCCGACCTCGCCCTCAGCCCGGCCCAGGTGGAGCGCCTCTACGGCCAGGGCTACGTGCCCTACCACCATCACCACACCGCCGGGGTGGCCCCGCTGCCGTGATCAGCCTCCCCCTGGGCGACCTGCTGGCGCTGCCCTTCCTGCAGCGGGCCCTGCTGGCGGGCCTGCTCACGGC